>CAMPYS010000104.1 GCA_946998295.1 uncultured Prevotella sp. | reverse complement strand
ATGGATAGAAACCTGATAAATATAAAAGTAGGTTATATAGCCATAGAAAATTCTCTAAAATCATAAATTATTCATATAGTTTTATAAATAATGGTAGCAAACAAATGAGAAAAAGTTAAGAGATTCAATACCATATGGAATGATAATAAAATTGCATAAACAGAGAATAACTTTGAGCAATTGTGAAATTAATGTTTGTGATATACCTACTTAGCAATACCTAATTCCGTCCAATCATATAAGTTATGACATTACGTAGTGAAGAAGTTCAAGATATTATAGAAAGAATGCCAACAAGATGGTGTGCTTTAACTGCATTTATAATGTTTATTCTTGTGTGTATCTTGACTGCTTTAAGCTTCCTTATTAGTTATCCAGATACTATTGATGGAGAAATTACGATAACTGGAGTATCTGCCCCTGTTCGATTGCTATCTGGTGCAGATGGAAAATTACATCTTATAGCACCTACTAATAAGCAAATAGCAAATGGAGCAATTATTGCTTATATTGAGAACGGTGCAACATTTAAAGATATTGTTTCTTTAAAAAGAAGTCTCAAGGAAAATAAAATAATATTATCCGATACATTGAAATTAGGTGAGCTGGGTAATGCCTACAATTCTTATGTCGTTGCAACACAACATTGGTATCATTTATCTCATTCAAAAAGATACCAAACTATGCGTAAAAGTTTAGAAAAACATATAAATGCCAGTAAAAACATCTCAGAACAACTTTCGCAGAATTTAAAGATTAAGGCCCAAGTTAGTAAAAATATCCAGGAAGAGTTTATGAGAGATAGCATTTTGGCAAAGCAATACATTGTGACAAACAGTGAGTTATCTAAAAGTCAAAATTCTTATTTGAATCAGATTGAAAACGAATCTTATTTACGTAATACTCAATTAGAAAAGGAAGTTGAAATCAGTAATTTACAAACAGAAATAGCAAAAAGTCATATTGAAGAAGATGAACAGATAGAAGAGGCTTATGTAGATATGATGTCAAAACGCAGTATTCTGCAGTCGGAATTGCAGCTTTGGGAAAAGAAATATTTAATAAAAGCTCCAATGAGTGGCCGATTAGACTATCTTGGCTTTTGGAGGGAAAATGTATATGTATTGGCTGGAACTGAATTATTTTCAGTGGTTCCTCAGCGCAATAACGTTATAGGTGAAGCATTTATTCCTTCTGTGGGAGCAGGTAAGGTTAGAATAGGACAAAATGCAAATGTAAAGTTGAATGATTATCCATATGATGAATTTGGGCTCTTAAAAGGAATAGTAAAAAGTATCTCTCGTGTAACAAATAAGACTTCTGCAAAAAACTCTGTGACAGAAACTTATCGCGTTCAGATTATTTTGCCAAATGGGCTTACAAGTAATTTTGGAAATACCCTACATCTGAATTTTGATTCAAAGGGTACAGTTGAGATCGTAACGAAAAATAAACACCTAATAGAGCGTCTTTTCGACAATCTTAAAGCAACCACTGCAAAATGAGTTTACTACATCATTTTCCAATTGACTATCAGATGGATTCACAGGACTGTGGTCCATCTTGTCTCAAGATGGTATCTAAATATTATGGTAAATATTATTCGCTTCAGTTATTACGGGACAAATGTGGAATTACCAAAGAAGGGGTATCTTTACTTAATCTAAGTGTGGGTGCAGAAAGTATAGGCTTACATGCTTTGCCTATAAAGTGTAACATTCAAGATCTCGTTAACAGGGTCTCATTTCCAACTATTATATTCTGGAATGAAAATCATTTTGTTGTTGTATATCATGCTACTAAAAAGTGTATTTATGTAGCAGATCCTATAAAAGGATATGTCAAGTATAGTCATAAAGAATTTTCAGATGGGTGGATTTTAAATGATGAAAAGCAGGGCGCTGTACTATTATTAGAGCCGACAGCAACATTTTCTGATAGTGCTGCAGAAATTGAACAGCAACGAAATAGTTTCTTTAGTATTCTGAAGTATTTCATACCATATAAGTATAATTTTGCATTAGTCTTTTTTGTAATGCTAGTTGTAACGCTCTTACAAGGTATTCTTCCTTTTATTTCTAAGTCTGTTATTGATGTGGGAATAAAGACTTCAGATAAAGATTTCATAAATATGGTTTTGGTGGGTAACATTTCCATTCTTGTCAGTATGATGGTGTTTAATGTGCTACGAGATTGGATTTTAATGCATATTACTGCTCGTGTAAACATTGCCTTAATTTCTGATTATCTAATCAAGCTAATGAAACTTCCTATCACCTTTTTTGAAAATAAGCTTGTTGGAGATATCCTTCAACGTGCACAAGATCATGAGAGAATTCGAAATTTCATTATGAACAATTCTTTAGCACTTATATTTTCAGTATTCACCTTTGTCCTGTTTTCCATCATCCTGTTAGTCTATAACGCAACAATTTTTTTCATTTTCCTCTCTGGGTCAGTTTTGTATGTCCTATGGGTTCTCTTATTTATGAATATTAGGAAGAAACTCGATTGGCAGTATTTTG
>CAMPYS010000103.1 GCA_946998295.1 uncultured Prevotella sp. | reverse complement strand
GCCAGGTTATGTCCATAACGTAAGCATCTACAACGCCAGCTTCGCGCTCATCGATATATACATTAATTAAATTACCTTCACCCATTATTCTTATGTTGTAAATAATTTCTTCAAGAGAGTATTTACTACTTTTCTCAGCAATATCGCTTGCTCTAACTTCTTTATCACTTTTAGAAGCTTCAATTAAAATTTCGCGAACTAAATCCATATTTCTTCTCATAAGCTCATTCTCCTTTATAAATCATTGTTTAAATTTTCATATAAATATCATATTCAATGTGGCACAAGCGCACCAATAGCATCTAAGTCGTTTAATTGATGTTCTGTAGTACTTTTTCGACATACCATTTTTCTGATATTTTTGCATTATTGCTGTCTGTTGTAGGATTCGCTTGATCAAATTTAGTTAACGTAGGAAGATTAATGGCGCTTCCAAAAACCAATGCATTCCCTGTCTGTAAATAAGTGAGTCTTTCAATCATATTTTGATTTACATACGGAATCATTTTGGATATATATTGCAAATCGTCAGGATTTTGCACTCTATGAACTATGAAATTGCTACACTGCGATACTACGGTCTTAGATAATTCACTTGGTCTTTGAGAAGATATACCTAAGAGCATTCCAAACTTACGACCCTCTTTTGAAATCCTTTCAAATATATTATATCCAACAGCTCCATAGTCTGATTCATTTTTTATAAATCTATGAGCTTCTTCGATTATAAAGTTTATTGGCATGTCTGCCTTTATTTTTCTTTTCTTTAAATAATCTAACAAAAGTTTAGCTAATACTTTTGTTACAACTTCTGCCGAAGCATCATCTAATGCACTAATGTCGAGATCCACTATTTGGTTTTTCCCTAATAACATACTTATATAACCATCAATAGTGCTATATTTTGTCTTTGAGAATATTCTACCTTGTGCACTTTCTTGAATTGCATGTAATCGAGATATTAGAGTTGATGTATATTCCTGTATTCTCTGCGAGCTAACACTACCTTCATATAGTGTTGCAAACTCAACTGCTTGACTAAAATCTTCCAAACTATATGTAGCTGTTGTCTCTTTAATATTTTCTGTCATTATTTTTTCATCTATATACTTAGATAAGAATTGAATGATAGAATCTGGAGAATCCATTGAGCCATATTTAACACTAATGCAATCTATTAATTCTTTAGAATTTTGTAAATGTGAGTTTATGCTAATTTCAGAAGTTCCAAATTTTGTTAATATAGATTTAAGTTTATCTGACTTAGATGGAGAAGAGTCTGAACTTTGAATAATACCTAACAAAGTAGATGCAAGTATATGATTACGCAGTTTTTTGTTACTTTCTGAATCTTCACTATTAAATAGCTGCGCAATATCTATTGCTCTTCTTAATACAGGTATTTGTGTTTTCTCAGAAGCATGTAATAAAGTTGCCCAATCATCTGCAGACAATGCCCAAACTGGTATTTCAAACTTTGAATCATTTGTTTCATCAGCAATCATTAGAGAATGTTTAATTTCTGGATTAATTTCATTTAACTTAGCAAAAGCATTGTTATATTCACCATTAGAATCAATTATTACAAATTTTGCTCCATTTGCAGAATAATTTTGTTTAACAAAAATATTCTGCAAAATTCTAGCTACAGTGTTAGATTTACCTGATCCAGTATTTCCAAAAACAGCAAAATGGGATCCAAAAAATTTATCAATGTTTACTTTAACGTCATAATCTGGGAATATTACTGATTTCCCTATTGTCAGTAAAACTGCTCTAGTCTTATTGTGTTTATCAGAAAAATTTATTTCTTCTCTACCGACTTCAAGCATGGTATTCAACTCTTTTTGTGAAACGATATAAATAGTTGAGAAAATCAATGGCATTTTCGATACCCCAAACTTGAATTTATCCTCAACTATTTCTCCAATTAAATTCAAGTAAACCTGTTTTTTGCTGTTTGGTTTAACCATTTCCTCCAAATTAATTAGCTGAGTTTTCTCCTCTACTCCAATTATTTCAGCTATAATAGTTCTTCCTGCTTCATAAATTGACACATATGATCCAACTTCTCCAACAAAAAAGATTTCATTAATTGTATTTATATAGTTTCCTAAATCAGAGTCAACATCGGCTATTACACCATGAAGACCTACAGAAGTAATTTTACCTATTTCTCGATTGCTCATTCTTAGTAGCCTCAAATTCTTTTATTAATTCGGTAGTATTAGTCAAATCCATTTGCTCTTTAACATTTGATTGAACATCAGGCATGGCTTTTTCTACAAAATTTTTGAAATAATGAATTTTGTCTTCTGAATTAATAACTATAACGCGGGAATCATTCATTCTAATTAATCTAGTAATAGCTTCACTTTTGCCAAATACAATAAGCTTGAATGTTGGTATAGCTAAAGAATTTAAAATAAGTCTATTAATGTGATCGTCTGCAAAACTATATCCTAATGTTATTAAAACACTATTCTTTTTAAGCAAAGCAGTTTCCATAGCTCTAAATAAATCAGAATATGGAGTCATTAAAGTAGTTCTATCTTTTAATGGTGTAGGATAGATCATAACATCATT
>CAMPYS010000102.1 GCA_946998295.1 uncultured Prevotella sp. | reverse complement strand
CCATTTTTAGGAGAATTATAGCATATATTTTAGGATAAATAAATCCTAAGTATTTCAAATCTACGTCATAACTATTAACTCAGAAAAGACGTGACAGGTGTCAATCGGAACTCATGGTTTGTCGATTGAAGCTGTATAAATACAACAGTCTTAGGTTGAGCATTAGACGGCAACGCTAGCAAAAATACTTGACTATGACGTTGCGTAATACTTTATTCTAGTGATAAGGAAGGAGGTGAGATAGTGAAAACAGTGAATGAAGTCAGCAAGATAGCAGGAATTAGTATTCGTACTCTTCAGTATTACGACAAAATCGGTTTGTTAAAACCGTCCGCTTATTCGGAGTCAGGATATAGGTTGTATGGTGATGAGGATCTAAAGGTACTACAATCCATTTTGCTGTTTAAAGCTTTGGAATTTCCGCTCAAAGAAATTAAAGAAATAATAACCAGTGAGCATTTCGACAAAGATTTAGTGCTGGAACAACAAATCAAATTATTAATCCTGAAAAAAGAGCATTTGGAAAATTTAATTCTTTTTGCAAAGGGATTAAAAGCATTAGGAGGTAACTATATGAACTTTACAGCATTTGACACAAGCAAAATTGATGAGTATGCCAAACAGGCAAAAGAGTATTGGGGAGATACACCGGAATTCAAGGAATTTGAAGCTAAAGAAAAAAGGAGAAACAGCGAGGAAACAAAAATGCTCCATCAACAACTCATGCTGATTTTTGCAGAATTTGGCAAGGTAAAATCACAACCCAGCGATTCAGTTGAAGTTCAGGCTTTGGTAAAGAAACTGCAGGACTTTATTACAGCTAATTTCTATAAGTGCTCGAATGAGATTTTATCCGGACTTGGCAAGATGTATGCTTCTGGTGGTGATTTTACGAAAAATATAGATGCGTTTGCAGGCGAAGGGACATCAGTATTTGTCAACAAGGCAATCGAATATTATTGCAAGTAAGTTTTATAATCGAATTATTGATTAAAAACACCTAATTAACTAATGTAGTGCTCCCAAAAGTTGGACCAAAAATCTAACTTTTGGGGATTATTACAAAAAGGTGCTTTAATTTTCTACCAGAATAAAAAATTGTTTTGTAGAAAATAGATTCTCAAACTTTTTAATGATAGCTTTTTCTATCGTTAAAAAGTGCACCCAATATCTATAGTGTGCACTCAAAAAAATGTAGTTATACTCGGAGTTCTTTCAATCCACGTGGAGACAGTCTGTTTGATGTCAAGAAAAGATAAATAAGTGCCAGAAAACGGCTTCCTTATATGGAAACATCAATTGACAAATCAGAGCTGTATTCAGAGAATGTGCAGCTTATTGCTAGGGATGGAAAAATTTATTATTTGCCAGAAACAGAAGCAGAATAAAGCAAAAGAACCCTCCCAGCCATCATGGTCAGGAGAGTTTCAATATACTAATTATTTTAATTTTACGGCTGTCCCATACATCTGAAGATAGAAATATGCAAATCCATTTGTATCCATATCTATATCTTGCCTCATAGCAATAATAGCATCAGCCCCAACCATTTCGGCTCTTTTCTTTAATTCCTCTGTTGCAATAAAAAAGGCACTTTCAAAATCTGACTGACCAACAGACCATTCACCATATAGGAATCCCCAGTCGGCTCTATCTGCTGACATTGTTCCTTTATTTTTCATGTGTTTGATTTCACTAACGTATTTTTTCCTTAAATTGCTTAACGCACTTCCGAATAGTCCTTTGTTAGACACCTGAAAGTACACAGGACCAAGAATTTCATAATCCTGTTTTAAGTCACCTGTTGTGACGATTACATTGCTCATTACGACACCTCCATAAAAAGATGCATCAATTATATATACATATATATATAACGTCAATAAGGAGTTGGAAATCAGGGAGAAATATAGCATTTTTTACAAAAGAAACCTCCCGGCCATCATGGTCAGGAGTGTTTCGTGCATCTATGGAGTTATGCATCAACATTGATGCTGACACCGGATTTCAGTTCAAGCATAAAGAAAAAGTAGACCAGTTACCATATACAGTCGAGGTCTAGTCTGCGATATAGATAACTACATATAATAAAATAATTCTACTACAGAAATGAGTTGATATGTTTCCGTAGACAAATGGGCTATCTCGGAATATCACGATTATGTTGTTATCAATCAGGGCATTTCGAGCCACGTCGAGACTGTTGTATTGATGTCAAAGGCTGATTAGCCGGGTGTAAATTTGCCTTTGTGTAGCAAGGCTTAGCGAGGGCTATCGTAAAAGTGCTGATAGCGATGAGTGAGCTTTTATTTTGGGGACTTAGGATTGAGTAGTGATATTAGTTTAATGTAATATTTAGTTGAGCTATGGTGCATTCCTCCTATATGCTTTTTTGGTTTGAAGATTTTGTTAGGGCTCTCTTTTTTGAAACAATCAATTTTACAGCATAATACGTGCTTAATCGATAAGATAGTCTAATTTATTCAATTGTATAAATGAAAGATTATTGAATGACTTTAGCTTACCTAAATTGTATGTATTGTATGTATTGTAATGACAACGTGTTGAATATAAACTAATATTTGAGTATGA
>CAMPYS010000101.1 GCA_946998295.1 uncultured Prevotella sp. | reverse complement strand
ACGACTATAAGAAGCTGCAGTTCTACTATCACCCCGACCACTTGGGCAGCAGTAGTTACATCACCAATCTTGACGGCGAGGTGACACAGCACATCGAGTATGTACCGTTTGGAGAAGTGTTCATAGAAGAACGCAACAATACGTGGAACACGCCGTACCTCTTCAACGCTAAAGAGTTTGACGAGGAAACAGGTATGTATTACTATGGTGCGAGGTACTATGAGCCAAGACTGAGTTTGTGGATGAGTGTAGATATATTTGCAGAAAAATATTATAATATCTCACCTTATAGCTTTGGTGCTGATAATCCACTTATTTCTATAGACATCAACTGCGATAGTTTGTTTGTACTTACTGCCCCAAAAGGTGCAGGAGGATATGGGCATATGGCCATTTTAATACAAACTAAAGACAAGAAATGGGCATTGTTCTCAAAAAATGGAACTAATGACTGGAGTGGAATTAGTGGTGAGAATAATAGGGGAGACGACAGAGGCACTTCTATTTTCAATTCTCCAAAAGAATTCCTAAGGAGTTCCAAAAATTCAGTAGATTCTAAGACAAAGCAACCTGAATATACAGAAGGATATCTAATTCCTGCTACAACCCAACAAGATGAAGCTGCAAAAAGAGGTGCCTTGGAGGAATTAAATAAAAATTATAATGTACTCGGCTCAAATTGTACAAAAACAGTACAAAATGCTTTATAAAAGCAGGGAAAAAACCAGGAGAATTATCTTATGAAGATTTGAAATCCACTCCTTTCATGAATCCGATAGGAGATTTAGTGAATAAGATTATTGACAGAAAAACTCCTAATCTTATATATTCAAGGATTAAAAAGCAGAATAAAGGTCAAACTATTAAACGATAGTATATTTGAACCAGCAGGCAGCAATGTTATGCTGCTTGCTGGTTTTTATACTTGAATTATTCTTTATGTACAAAAATCAGTTATGGCAATGTTATTCAATTTGTATACTATGAGGAAGATCATTTTATCGACTACTTTGATAATATTAATTATAAATGCTTTGTCTTCATATAATTGTTTTTATAAACGAAAGACTTTAAGAATTGCTAATAGTATATCTGCCGCAGAATCTCAAGGGCGAGGTGCGCTTGTGTCTATATATAAAACGGATAGAGCTGCAATAGTATTTGATAGTATATGTATTCACATAAAAGGATCATTTGTAGAACATCCGTATAATTACAGAGATTACAATAGTGAAGCATTAATAGTTGATAGAGATAGCTACCAATTTATAATTATTTTATCAGGTAGTGATAACTTGCAAAGCAAAGGTTATGGAGAAACTTGGGAAATAGATAACATTCCTGCATTTGAAGCACCGTACACGCTTAATTATTATTTTGAAAGGCAAGTTCCACCCGATACCATTGTGGTTACAATCTATGACATTCGTGATTTACCTAAGAAAAAAGTTATAAAGGAAATATCTTTTTACAAAGCACAGGAGTAATGTGGCGGAGTAATTATTCCTAAAAATATCTCATTTAAAAAGGATTATTAAGGAAATCCTAAGACTATGTTTAAGCCAAAAGAAGGTGCTAAGTATTGGGAAAATCAACAATGATTATGGAAAAAATTTATTGTAGAATCTGTGGGTATAGATTAGGTTTTGAGCCATGGGGAGATGACGAAAAAACTCCAACCTATGAAATATGTCCTTGTTGTGGTGTTGAGTTTGGTAATGAAGATTGCACAATTAAATCAATTAAGGGGTATAGAGAGAGTTGGATAAAGTCTGGTTGCAAATGGTTTGAACAGAGTAAACGCGCCACAACGTGGTCATGGGAGAACCAGCAAAGACATATCCCCAAAAAGTTTAGATAATTATTTTCGGTAATGCTTCAAATCGGGAGTTATTGTAATAATCATCTGATTATCAATGTACTTTCCAAAAGATAAAGTAGTATGGCAGGGATAGCTTCCCTGCCTCTTGCTATATTTGCA
This sequence comes from uncultured Prevotella sp., assembly GCA_946998295.1. Lineage (GTDB taxonomy): Bacteria > Bacteroidota > Bacteroidia > Bacteroidales > Bacteroidaceae > Prevotella. The sequence continues at coordinate 833 of CAMPYS010000101.1, read as the reverse complement.
CCACAAAACTAAGAGAAAACGAACATACGAGAACGTTTCGGCACTTTATGCTCCAGATTAGGAGTTGAGTTTCAATGTCCGCATTGCCACTCAAACAATATTATCAAAAGTGGTAAAAGTAGTACAGGTAAACAACGCTACCGATACAAAGATTGCCAGAAGCATTTTATTACCGACTACACATACAAAGCCTATCTTCCTAACATTGTTAACTGACCAAAGCGGGATTAGGCAATCACAGCACGATACTAACGTTGGGTGTTATGATTTATCAGCATTCATTCTTGTTTACTCTCAAGGGATTTTGTCTGTTGTACTGCTTGTTGTTGCAGTTTAATAAGAATTTGGGAATAGGTTTCGAGTTTGTTGAGCAGTTGTTGAGCAGTGGCGACAGAATGATAAGTATTGAGGGCTTTCACGGCTTCGTTGTACAGCACGCCTATCTTATGAGTCATGGCAACGATTTCGGAGAGTTTCTCCAAGTAAGGCTCTTTTGCAGGGTCTTGGGTAATGACCTTAAAGGCTTCACCTAAAAGTCTTGCTCGGACAAAATCGCTTTTCGTTTTTGCTCCCGACTTTCGGTAGAGTCTGATAAGCTTCTGCTGGTCTTCGGAATTAGGTATTCTGATGTGCCATCTGTCCCATCGTGGGCAGGTGGCACATCTGCCATCGGGCTTCTTTTGTTTCTGCTTTTTCATTGTTTTCTAATCACGACTTTGGAGTGATTTAATCCCCCTTCGGGGCAAGGGTCTTTGTGGTACAAATGACAATTTGTGGTACAAAGACACACCTTGCTGATGTAGAAAATGGGATTATAAGCCCATGCCGTGTTA
>CAMPYS010000100.1 GCA_946998295.1 uncultured Prevotella sp. | reverse complement strand
CGATGCCTATTAGTTAGGTAAACTTTATCAGCAATTCAAGTATTTGTCCAATTTTTATTAAAGTATTTGGCGAGTTTTTATTAAAGTATTTGGCGGACTTTTACCAGAAAGTCTGTAATAGTTGGCTTTCTTGACCTCTATGAGCATATAGTGTATAGTGTGTATATCTAAACATCACATTAGAAGGAAGGAGGTATAAGTTGAAAATAGTTATAAAGAATAGTTCTGATATTCCTCTATATCAACAAATAAAGGATCAGATAAAAGATTCCATTTTGAAAGAGGAATTAGTTGAGGGAGATAGTTTACCGTCAATTAGAGCATTTGCAAATGACTTACAAGTGAGTGTTTTAACCATAAGAAGAGTGTACAGTGAACTGGAATCAGAAGGTTTTGTTATTAGTCAAGCAGGATTAGGCACTTTCGTATCAACTGGTAACATTGAGCTGTTGAAAGATGCTAAAAGACGATTAGTGGAAGAAAAAATGGTAGAACTAATTCAAACTGCAAAATCCTTACAAATAAAAAAAGAAGACCTAAATACTATGATGGATATTTTATACGAGGAGGAGTGATTATGGATAATGTTATTGAAATAACAGCATTAAGTAAGAGATACAAAAACTTTGAGTTATCTAATGTTTCTATTGCTATTCCAAATGGTTGTGTAGCTGGATTTATAGGCTTAAATGGTCATGGAAAAACTACTACCATAAGAACAATGCTAGGTTTGTCAAATAAAAACTCTGGTAAAGTTAAAATACTTGGAAAAGATATAGATAAAGACGAAAAAGAAATCAAAAATAGAATAGGCGTTGTATTTGATGATGGATATTTGTATGAATCTCTAAAAATGAAAGATATGAAAAATATCGTTGCAAGATCATATACACAGTGGGATGAAAATGCATATAGAAATTTCATGAATAGATTTTCCTTAAATGAAAATCAAGTAATATCTACCTTGTCAAAAGGCATGAAAATGAAGTTTGCCTTAACTCTTGCTCTATCACATCATGCTGAGCTGTTGATTATGGATGAGCCTACATCTGGGCTTGATCCGTTAATAAGAAAAGAGTTGCTCAGTATTCTTAATGAATTTATGCAAAACGGAGGTAAGGGTGTTTTCTATTCAAGTCATATAACATCTGATTTGGACAAATTTGCAGACGTAATAGTTTTTATAAATGAGGGGAAAATTGTATTCGTTGAAGATAAAGATTTTCTATTAGATTCATTTGTATCAGTAAAAGGGGATAGTAAATTATTGACCGAAAGTAATAAAAAATATTTTACCTACTTAAAAACAAATGAATATGGCTTTACAGGTGTTACTAATCAACTTTCAAAATTGAAAGAAAGCATTCCTGAAATTATAAGTGAGAGAATTAATCTTGAAACTTTGATGTTAGCTTACATTGAAGGAGGCAAAAACAATGCTTAATTTGATAAAAAAAGATTATTTAATTGTAAAAAAAGTATGGCTTGGTGTTATGCTTGTAGCATTGATAATTCCAGTATTTTTATCTTTTGCTGGTGGAGATATCATTATTCCAGCATGGTTAACTCTTGCAACAATGAGTACTTTACTTGCATTAATACTATTTTCAAGTATAGATGAAGAGGAAGAAAAATATCCAAAAGCTAAATCTTTAATTACCACAATTGGATATAGTAGAAAAGTTCAAATGATAAAAAGATATGTATTAATGATGTTAGTATTTCTTTATACAATAGGCATATATGCTGTAGAGTCACTTTTTATTACAGGGTTGGGAAAACTCACAATCACAAGTTTTGCTATTTCATTTCTTGTTTTTACAATAATAGTAGCCTTATATCTATCTATGACAACATTGTTTGGTGTCAGAGCAGGAAGGTATATTGTGATGTTCGTAATTACATTAATTTCGGTGGGACCTGCAATTATATCTAAACTAAATATTAAAATAAACCTTGATTTTGTGTATGAATTAAATCAAAGTATCTTAATATCTTCTATGATTCTTTTTGCCATAATGGTATATTTTATAGCATTGAAGGTATCGATAAACTCATACAATAATAAAGAATTGTAGACTTTTATTAACCATAAATAATGGATTGGAATTATATTAGGGGAGGATTTATGCAAGTGTCTAGTGGAGGTTAAACAATGAGTTCATCAAAATAGACAATATAATAATTTAGTAGTTTTTTATTCAAGAGGACTTTTACGCCAAAGTGTAGAAGTTCTCCTTTTTTTCTCAAAAAGCAAAACAGAGAGCAGAAAAAGGAGGATTACAGAGTCTGTAATAGTTGACTTTCTTCAAAATTTCTTTTGCAAACTCAATGTTAGAAATTTTTAAATGATGGTCATTTACAAGTCTTGCAATTTGTTGATCATACGTTAAAGCTGGCTTCAATGTCATACGTATACTCTTTCATACAAAAAGCCCTCTCCGTGGTCCGCATGTAGAAGAACTACATTAAGCGTGGAGAGGTTCTGTTAGTGCGATCATATCATGCCGCATTCTTAAAAATCAGCCCTCGACATCAATACTACATACTCGACGCACAATACGACAGACTATGTGTCAAACTATTCGCGAATCTCGTGGTTCATAAGTCTTTGATACATAACGTCATTCGCCTGCAATTTTATTCTTAGTCGTTCTTGCTCAAACACTCCGCGTCCAACATGATTTGCACGTTGTTCCCTCAATTGTTCATCTGTTGTGTAGTTGCGCTGAGTGGCTTATGTTGTTTTGCGGCTTACCTATGCGCTTTGTGCACGTCCTCGTTCACGTTTCAGCTCGTCTTCTATCGAAACACAGCATTCACCAGGCACAAAGTATTGTT
>CAMPYS010000099.1 GCA_946998295.1 uncultured Prevotella sp. | reverse complement strand
TACGCGCGATTGGTCGCAGTCAACCGGAACGGGTCGTGTACGTTTCTTGTAATCCGGCAACCTTAGCACGAGATTTGGCCTGTTTACAAACCTACGGTTATAAAACCGAATGCGTGCAACCGGTAGATATGTTCAGTCGTACGCATCACGTCGAGACGGTAGCGCTATTGTCCAAACTAGATGTCGATAAGCATATAGATGTTGAAATTAAGCTGGATGAGCTTGATTTGACAAGTGCTGAAAGCAAGGCTACTTATGCACAAATCAAAGAATATATATTGGAAAAATTCAATTTAAAGGTTTCGACACTCTATATTGCACAGATTAAAAAGAAATGTGGTATTGAATTAAGGGAGCATTATAATAAATCAAAAAAAGAGAAACAAGTTATTCCACAATGCACACCGGAAAAAGAGGAAGCTATCATGGATGCTTTAAGGCATTTTAAAATGATTTAATAGAAATGGAGGGTATTTATGAGATGGATAATAAAAATAATCTTGTTTCCAATTAGCTTGGTGTTAAGTATCCTCACTGCATTTCTGACATTTTTACTTGCCATAGGAACAACAATACTGTATTTGCTAATGCTTATGTGTGTCGTTGTTGGAGTCGTATCATTGTTTCAAAAGGATTTTTCAATAGGTATAGAAGCATTGATAGTAGGATTCTTGTTAAGCCCATACGGAATACCGATGGTAGGAGCAGCAGTTATAGCTTTTTTACAAGGTATCAATGAAGCAATAAAATCAATCTAAATAAGAATATAGAATAACGATGATAGATATAGAGAACATAGAAAAATCTAAATAATGGGTTTGGTTATTAACATCTTACAACGTTGTTTAGACTACCTAAAAATCAAATTATGTTAGGAGTTATTTTGATGGATGGAGTAAAAGAAATAATTTTGCAGACCAAGAACGTGGAATATATAAAGAGAAATTTAGGAAAAGAACAATGGATACAGGTATCCGGCCGCAAAGATATGAATGGTGCAGATGCAGAATTTTGGTGTGGATTAGTTTCGCTAAATCATATAGATGAAGTATATAATGATGTTGTGTGGGATGTTTCTGCTAACGAGCAAGGAAATCCCGGATTTGAAGGAAATAGATACGCTTATCAGTATAAAGCGAATTTGCTAAAAGATGGTTTTGAATCTATTTTATATTATCGTGATTTTCATGGTGTTGAGGAAGATTATATTGAGTTATCACAGGAGTTTATCTTACTAAACAATCTTCGATATAACAAAAATAGTAAATCATATTGGGCTATGTATGAAAATGGGGAAAGTGAAGAAGCGGTTAAATATATTGATGCTACGACGATTCAAATTAAAATGAAGTTTTTACGTAATTATTCATCAGCAAAACAGATGGCAATTTTACTTTTTTTTGATATTAGAACTAAGTTCGATGGAAAAATATCTGATTTTGGACTAGAAGAGTTTAATACCGAATCTAAAGATAATGGTCTGTTTTATGGATTATGGGGCGGTGATATGAATTTTCCAACATATGTGTATAGTGTCTTAATGGGTAAAAAAATTCTTATGCCAGCACCAATTGAGGAATGTGGTTATTGGCCGTATGAAAAAGAAGAAAGTTACGAGGACTTTATTATTGGTGTTGATGAGTTTGGAAAAGAGATTTTTAATACGTGCAATCCGAATAAGCTGAATAATTATTTTGGGTCTAATCCAGATGCTCCTATGTATTTAACACCAGTATTTTTTAAGCGTGATGTATTACAAAAATATGTAAATAAACCTGAGTTATATGAGATTAGAGATGGATATTTGAGTTGTCAATCATTATGGGGTATTGAAATAGATAATCATCATAAAAATTGTGTAGCAGTTTATTTGGGTGATTTAGGAAGAGATTTACCTGAAAGTGAGCGTGGATACTGGAAAAGTTACAATATAGTAGGCGAAGAAGGAGTAAGTCAGGTATCTTTTCAAAGGGATATCTGTAATATATTTACGGAATCAAATATGGAAGATCATAAATTTCAAGTTCTTTATGGTTCTTTAATAAAGCAATGGAACACAAAATATGGCTGGGATTTATATCTGCCATTATCTGTGGAAGATCAATATAATCTAACTCAAATTAGAATCCCGCTTGGGGAAAGTCAGCCAGAATTCGATCAATTAGTTTTGTCGTTAGTTAAGGTTTTGATTGACTCACTTAATGAAAAACAATTAATCGTTCCTGGAGATGTTCAAACTGACATCAAAGGAATAAGTAAACTTGAAAGATGGATACAATCAAACGAGGCTATTGGATATGAAAATCATATTAAGTTTTTAAGGGATTTACAGAAGTTAAGATCTACTGGATCTGGACACAGAAAAGGTAAAGAATATAGTAAGATCTCAAATACATTTGGCTTATCAGAAAAAAGTAAAATAGATGTATTCGAAGAGATTCTTCGAAAATCAAATGATTTCCTGAAATATATGAAAACTACGTTTTTAGATTAATTAGGAGCGTGATGTAAAGAACAAGTATGGCAAGAATTCTTCCTATATAGATACTTTATATTATGCTTTAAACTAGGGTTTGTACAGTATTCACATCATTCATATAAATTCAAGTTTTGTAAAATAAAAAAATTCATAAAGATGGTTACCAAAGGTGATAGAGAAAAAACTATCGTCTTTTTCTTTGCAAATTTTTAAGGAGGGAGGTGATCCTGTATGGACTTTGACTATTTCTATAATCGTGAAGCAGAGCGATTTAACTTTCTGAAAGTGCCTGAAATATTGGTAGATGGAGAAGAATTTAAGGGACTGTCTGCTGAAGCCATTATCCTATACTCCATGCTTTTGAAACGCACAGGAATGTCATTTAAGAATAACTGG
>CAMPYS010000098.1 GCA_946998295.1 uncultured Prevotella sp. | reverse complement strand
TTTGAACAATTCTGTGTTTGAAGTAAAACGGCAGCAAATCATCCAAATGGATAAAAAGGGACACTTCATTCCATACTGCACACGCATGGTATTCCTCAAATACTATAATAGTGAAATAAACTCGCAATTACATTCATGGGACGAAAACGACCGCAAAGCCTATATGTCTGCAATAAGCGAAGCCCTGTCCCCATATCTAACCTCAATAACTGGAGAATAAATGAAACAATATAGCTTTATAGATGTGTGCCAACAAGAGTTAAATGGCATAGAAATACCTCTTATCCAGCGAGATTATGCCCAAGGACGCAAACAAGAAGCAAAAAAGCGTGGTAGATTCCTGCAAGCTTTGCATGAGGCTGTAAAAGGAAAAGGGATAAGTCTAGATTTCATTTATGGAAGTCTTACAAAGGATAAGAAGCTTATTCCTTTGGATGGTCAGCAACGGCTTACCACTCTGTTTCTATTACATTGGTATGCAGCCAAGCGCGATGGCATAGCAAAAGAGGAATGGGAGTGTTTGGGTAAGTTTACATATTCAACTCGTATCAGCGCACGGCGCTTTTGCGAACATTTGCAAGAGTTTACTCCAGTCTTTGAAAGTAAAGACCCTATTTCAGCACAGATACATAACGAGGCGTGGTACTCGTTATCTTGGGATAACGATTCTACTGTGATATCTATGCTTCAAATGTTGGATGATATTGCGCTTACTTTCCATGATATAGATAACCTATGGGAGGAAATATGCAAGAATAAGAAGATTACTTTCTGTTTTAGAACCCTTGAGGATATGGGGGTTACTGATGATATTTATATCAAGATGAATTCACGCGGGAAGCCTCTTACAGATTTTGAACATTTCAAGGCAGAGCTGACAAATTCGATAAAACGGGAAGATTTCAGCCTGAAAATAGACAAAGACTGGATTAATATGCTATGGCCTTACCGAGGAGATAACAATATTATTGACGAAGAGTTTCTTGCTTATTTTCATTTTGTTACAGACATTATATGTATCAAAAAGGGTACCGATATTATTGGGGCAGATCAAGATTTTGATATTGGTAATAGTTATTTTGAAATGATATCGGTTTACAAAGATGAAGATAACCAGAATATCAATTTATTGGAAAGATACTTTGATTGTTGGTGTGAAATTGGGGATATTGATGAGTATTTCAGCAGTTACCTTGCAAATTCCAAATATGAAGAGTCTAAAGTAAAAGTTTACGATTGGAATACCAACTTGTTTAAGGACTGTTGCGAAAATTATCGGGGAGTAGGACGAAGAGGAAGCTCTTTTACTATAAATAAAATAATAATGCTATATGCTTTTATTATCAGGAACACTGAAGGTAAACATATTGATGATAATATATTTCGTCGCAGGCTTCGGATTCTACGCAACCTTGTGTGGAACTCAATTTACGAATTGAGAACAGATCGTATACAAAAACTCTTGGAAGAAACCGAACAGATTATTCTAGAGGGACAAATTTCAGTCAGCAAGGAAGACAGAGGATTCAATCGACAGCAGAAGGAAGAGGAACTCTACAAGCTAACTTGGTGTGAAACTCATTCTGCGTATGTTGATAGTCTGTTCCATTTAGAAGACCATCATCTTCTTTACGGATGTACTGCTATAGCAGATTTGGGAAAGCCAGACATGATAGAAAAACTTCGTACTTTTCTTAATATCGAATTACAAACCATCAGTAGGGCATTGCTTACTTATGGAGATTATGGTCAAACCATTAACAATTACAAGCAAATAGGCAATGGGGCAGAAGACGTTTGGAAACAGCTGCTACATCCTTCTAACCAGAGAGGCGGATTCGAAAATACACGGCGTGTGCTTGCGGAAATGTTAGACAATAGCCCTGCAGTCACGGAAGAAGAGCTGAATGAAAGAATAGACGCTTATCTAAAAGCAACAGAAACTCCTAAAGATTGGAGATATTACTTCGTAAAATATCCTTGCATACTGTCAAAACCAACCAACGGAAAGTACGACTGTAAAAACAGCTATGAGTTAAATATAATGAGTGCCAATACCTATCGTGGGCGTTATTGGGATGCAATTTCCCTTGCAATATACAATAAATATGGAGAAATAGAGAATTTATTTTTGGATAATTGGGGAAATCCTCTAATGTTACCATCAGGAAACAAACTTGTTAATAAGCAAGGGTATTTTATAGTACTAAATAAAGAAGGAGAAACTTTGCATGAAGAAAAGATACCTCAAACTGCTGGAGTAGACGCTAAGGATAGAGTAAATATGGCATTGTCGCTGATTAAGAATTATTAAATAGACGAAGATGGAAGAAAATAACAAGTGGGTCATTGCAGCAGCCAAAGTAGCACAGCGACTACATAAGGATCAAAAAGATAAGGCTGGTGTAGACTACTTTAGTGGACACTTGTCTTACGTTGCCTCCTTGGGAAAAACATGGCAGGAAAAGGTTGTTGGATATCTTCATGATGCAAATGAAGATACACCTAATAGTATTGACTCCATTCTAATGATGCTTGAAGAAGAATCAAAAGACACCTTGCTTGCTCCAGAAAGAGATAAAATTTCTATAGCATTACTTCTACTCAATCACCATACAGCCAAAAACAGAGAAGAATATATCAAGTGCATAAGTAGAGATCCGTTAGCAAAAGCCATTAAAATAAACGATTTAACTCACAACATGGATGTTCGGCGTTTACCACATATTTCACCCAAAGATATTGAGCGATTTGAAAGATATAGGAAAGAGTATGCTATTCTTACTAAAGACTTCACAAGAAATATTGTACACCAAGTGAAAGGTAACTATAAGAAAAGCTTATCCGTTTGACAAGAGCGAGCTAATCATACAAAATATTCCAAACACTAAGCATTAATATTTATTTGTACGTCATACCCGATAAGTTACTATGTTTGCAAAGGCTAACACACTGAGACAAGTCGGATGCCGCTCTTCG
>CAMPYS010000097.1 GCA_946998295.1 uncultured Prevotella sp. | reverse complement strand
CCCTACTGCTGACGCTTGCCCATATAGCCTACTACTTTGGTGCCCTCTATGAGGGATATACCAGCAATATGGAGTTTGACAGGACCTCTGTCATCGGCGTGGCAGTCATGGCATTCGCCTACATCATGCTGTTTTACGTCATCTATAAGCTGAGTGACGTTTGGACAGTGAAACTCTACATCGTACCCAACCATCGCATCGATCGTAGTTTCTTGTTTCGTACGGTGCGACACCCAAACTATTTCCTCAACATCATACCAGAACTGATAGGTGTGGCGCTACTCTGCCATGCTTGGACAACGTTATGCGTAGGTCTGCCCCTCTACGGCTACCTGCTAATAGTTCGCATCCGTCAAGAGGAAAGAGCCATGCGACACCTGCTATCGTAACGGCCGTGACCGACGTCGGTCAGCTTCGTACATGTCGTCAGTCAGTAGAGAGAAAGTACACCCAGCGGTTCTATTTGGTCTGTGCGCTTTCTTGCGTTTCACAGATACGATGAGACGGTTCGCCTCGTTGTACCACCAACTCCGCTACCAATCTGCTTCCGCCAATTATTTTTAATGATTATCCGTACTTTCTATATTCTTGGATAGACTAACGATTTATCCATTTTTTTTTGATGTTGATGCGATAATAAACATTAAAATATTTGGGGACCTTAATCAAAAGACCTACATTTGTGGTGCATTTATAAAATAGTTGTAAAATAAAAGTATTCGAGTTCAACGAGTATTATCATTTAGATTAAATTACAAAATAAACGATGAAGGATTTAACAGTGTCAAGTATTGAACGGCAGAATATCCTAAATAATAATTATGCTATTGATAAAATAAGAAATAGTCTGGGCATTGATGGCATGGAATTTGAAGGCGAATACCGTTTTTCCAAAAAAATGGTTGCCGACTATTACGAGATTGACATTTCTACCATAGACAGATATTTGACATTATATAGTGACGAACTTAAACACAACGGATATGTTTTATATAAGGGTAAACGCCTAAAAGAGTTTAAGTTACGTTTTGCTCACCTTATAAATGAGGTGAGCAAAACAACACAGTTGGGATTGTTTAATTTCCGTGCATTCCTAAACATAGGAATGCTATTGGCTGAAAGTGAAAAAGCCAAGCAAGTACGCAGTCTTATTTTGGATATTGTTATTAGCACGATTAACGAAAAGGTTGGAGGGGGTACCAAATATATAAATCGAAGGGATGCCAACTATCTTCCTACAGCACTCAAAGAGGTAAATTATCGCAAGCAACTAACTTCCGCATTATGCGCCTATGTCAATGGGCATGAGAACAATATGTATTCACAAGTTACAAACGCAATATATAAGGCTATCTTTAGAGAAAATGCGAAAGAATACAGAGAGATTTTGCGATTAGACAGTAAAGATAATATTCGACACACGCTTTATGCTGAAGTTCTATTAGTAATCGCATCATTTGAAAATGGTGTCGGTGCTGCAATACGAGATAGGTATCGAGAGCAGGGAAACAGAAAATTGTCTATTGACGAAGTTGAGGGAATTATTTTGCAACTTGCAGACTCTCCAATGCAAAAGCCGTATATTGATGATGCCCGAACGAAAATGGCATCAAGAGATTTCGGATTCCGCAACGCCTATCACGGAACCATAGAAGAGTACCTAAGAGCCGTGACCCCAGAAGAGTATGAACGGTTTATAGGAGATAAATCTATGGATATTGAACAATTATTAGATGAAAACACAGAAGTGTTGAAACGTCTAAAGCAAGCCGATGAAGATGGAGAAGATTAGTTATATCACTTATGACGAGCTACTTTCCATTTATTATAAGATGATAGAGAAAAGTGGCGGAGGGAATCCCGGTATTCTAAAGGAAGGCAACATAAAGGCTGCATTAGAATTTGTTCAGAATGACGAATACTATCCAACTTTTGCTGAAAAGTTAACCTATCTTGTTTACTCTTTCTGCTGCGGACACTGTTTTACAGACGGAAATAAAAGAATAGCCCTGACTATTGGTGCAACTTTTCTTCTTCATAATGGTTATTTATGGACTGCAAAGATATTTATGGAGCAAATAGAACCTTTTGTTCTTCATGTCGCTGCAACCGTCATAGATAAGGAACTTCTAATGCGTATAATGATTTGTGTAGTTGACAGCACGGATTATGATGAAGAATTAAAGATTGACATTGCTAATGCTATCAGCAAAAATGTTGGTTAATATATGGAACCAACAAAACAATTCAATACATTGAACGAGTTGTTGGAAGTTCCCCCCCTTACATATCAGCCTGTGCCATAGCTCGTATTCTGGGCATGAGCGAGAGTCAGCTGCTATAATATGAAGCATGCTTCATGATAATTTGTCCGTAGAATATTGCTCGCAAAAGCGAAAATAGTGTAAATTTGGCAACTGAACTCTGCGATTATATGTAGAAAGATGCGTGAGTGACGTCGGTCACGGTTATTGGTGGCTGATAATCGGGCTGAAAACCACAAAGTCCATCGTAGATGTGTTTTCTCATCCATAGGCTTTCTCTTTATTGGGGAATGCCTTTTTTTTGTTGGCGCAGCGCATCTTCCTTTCATTTTGTTTCCCACTATTTCCCACTATTTCCTCACAGTGTGAGCGTTTGGTTTTATCCGTTTAATTTTGCCAATATATAACATTATATATTCATCAAAATGTAATATTTATGGAACCAAACAACAATGACAATTACGTGCTGGTCTTGGAAGATCGCACGGAAGTGAAGAATGAGCAAGAAGCGGGAAAACTTTCCGTAGTTTCAGGTATTGACGACAAAGGCAAACTCCAAACAACGGAAGCCAAAGACGTGCATCAGGCAGCCTTTTTGAAGTTCAACAACAAGGATGGGTTGTTGAAGAATTTTATGACCAACTTCCTCAAACAGTTTAATGACCCCTCACGTTTTGGGCTCTACAAGGTGTTGGCGGACAATGTGGAGCAGGGCGTGGCATCACTACACTCGATGCTGCAAAATCGAGAGAAGCCTGAGAACAAGCAGCAGTTAGAAGGTAGTCAGGTGCATTTTGATGATTTCCTTCCGATACAGAAGAAAGCCAATGCTATTGACGAGTCGAAGATTGATTGGAAGCAACTCGACAACCTCGGTCTTACCCGTGAACGACTGGAAC
>CAMPYS010000096.1 GCA_946998295.1 uncultured Prevotella sp. | reverse complement strand
AGCTGCCTTTTTTTATTTAAAGCATCTTAGTTAATTTAACTGAGATGCTTTTTTTATTTATAGAATAAAATTATTATATTTGTGATAAAAAGTGAATAGGACGGTATAATCAAATGATAGAGATAGCACGTTATAGAGCAGAAGATAAAGAAGCATGGAATAATTTTATTGATATAGCTCGACAGGCAACATTCCTATTTAATAGGAATTATATGGATTATCATGCTTCACGATTTAATGATTGTTCTTTTGTTGTAAAGCAAAAGAAACGCATCATAGCTGTTTTTCCTGCTAATCGAGTGGGGGAGATATTATATTCTCATCAGGGACTAACCTATGGAGGTCTGTTAACAAGTAAGACAATTGGCGTAGAGCGTGTTGCTCAAATTTTAGATGAGCTCTCAATTTATTTAAAGCGAATAGGAGTAAATAGGATTATTTATAAAGCTATTCCATGGATATACCATACAATTCCTTCTCAAGAAGATTTATATATACTTACAAACCAATATAATGTTAAATTGTTGAGTCGTAATATTTCATCAGCCTTTCCTTTAATAGGCAGACAATATTTTTCACAAAGCAGACGTTGGCGATTACGTAAAGCAAAAACTAATGCTATATTTGTTGATGAATCTAATGATTTGTCAACATTTTGGAAGATATTATCTGATAACTTAAAGTCTCGTTTTGGTGCTACACCAGTTCATTCACTTGAAGAAATAGAACGATTAAAAAATGCTTTTCCAAAACTTATAAAACTTTATATGGCTGTTGAAACAGATAGTGGTCAGGCTTTAGGTGGAACAATAATTTTTGAAACTCAACAAGTTATACATACACAATACATATCAGCAACAGAAAAAGGGAAAGAAGTTGGGGCTATAGATTTAATTTTTGATAAATTGATAAACAGTGTATATAAGGATAGAGGCGGATATTTTGATTTTGGAACTAGTGCTACTAATGGAGGGAAAGATCTGAATAAAGGACTTATAAATCAAAAAGAAAGTTATGGTGGGAGAGCTGTGTGTTATGATATTTATGATTGGAAAATATAAAATATTGTGATGATAGACTATTTGCCTTTAGAATATATTAATCGTGTACATGAAAAAGAATTGAACGATGCGATAAAAAAAGTTGTAAGTTCAGGTTGGTATTTGCGTGGTGAAGCTACTGCAACGTTTGAAAAAAAATATGCTAAGTTTATAGGTACAAAATATTGTGTCAGTTGTGGTAATGGATTAGATGCTTTAACATTGATACTTAGGTCTTATAAAGAAATGGGACTAATTAAAGAAGGGGATGAAGTTATTGTACCTGCTAATACTTATATTGCAACTATAATCTCTATAACTGCTAATAATCTTATCCCTATACTCGTTGAGCCTGATATCCAGACGTTAGAAATTGATGATAAACTTATAGAAAAAAATATTACTTCGCATACTTGTGCAATTATGTTAGTACATCTTTATGGTAGATGTGCTTTTACAAAAAAAATAGAACGTATTTGTAAGCAATATAATCTATTGCTTTTAGAAGATAATGCTCAAGCTCATGGATGTTATTATGATAATAAGCGTACAGGATCTATAGGTGATGCTGCAGCACATAGCTTTTATCCTGGAAAAAATTTAGGTGCATTAGGTGATGCTGGCGCAGTCACTACTAATGATAGAGAACTTGCAGAGATAATAAGTGCTTTAGCTAATTATGGATCTACAAAGAAATATATTTTTGAATTTAGAGGTTGTAACAGTCGGATGGACGAGTTACAGGCTGCAGTGCTTAATGTGAAACTTAAATATTTAGATATAGAAAATATAAAACGCCGTAATATTGCTCATAGATATGAACGAGAGATAGTTAATGATAAAATAAAACTATTGAAGGAGAATACTCGCTATAATGTCTATCATATTTTTACTATATTTTCCAAATATCGTAGTTCTTTACAAAGCTATCTTATGGATAATGGAATTTCTACGATGATACATTACCCAATTCCACCTCACAAGCAAAGAGCGTATTTAGAGTGGAATAAAGATACTTATCCTATAACCGAATATATACATAATACAGAATTATCATTACCATGTCATCCTTTAATGAGTGATAATGATGTTGAGGAAGTAATCAAAATTGTAAATCGCTTTAAATTATAAAGTTACTACATTTGATAATGCCATAGCATAAATTTATTAATAATAGAGTTGGAATACCTGAACCAACGATATGAACTGACTAATTTACCGCCAAAGCTTAGCATAAAATCTCTATAAGAACTATGATTAAATGGTAGACCAATATTTAGTAAGTGTATGTGATCTTGTTTTCTTCTATGAGTTTCTTTAATGGCATACCAGAGTGTAACTTCATGTGGGTGATATCGTTTATAACTTTTCCGTAAGGCTACATCAAACCATAGCATTGACTCTTTTTTTGAATCCACTACAACACTCCCACCTATAATTTTATTCTTATATAATGTTATATAAAAATGTGATTCTTCTTTTGAAGCTAAAGCTTTAAAAAATTTTTCATGTGGAATATATCTTTGTTTACGTAAGCGATAAAAGTTTTTTATAAGTTTGTAGAGTAATGATATCTCATTTTCATTTTTAGTTTCTCTTGTTACTACCCCTAATTTATAAGATTCATCAACTAATTTTTTTGTTGATGTAAAAATACGTTCCTCTGGAATTTTTGAATGTAAGGAATTATGAATTTTCATCCATGGAATAGGAACAAATTTATTTTTACGTAAGGTTTTATATCCAAAAGTTTTTTTAGTTATATCACTAATTTCTATGTGAAAATAATTATGTTTTAGTAGATAGTCCATTATTTTTTCCATGAGTTTATCAAATAATTCTATCTTATCTTTATAGGTAATATCGGGATAATAAACCCCTTCTCCATATATTCTTGCAAGTTTGAAGCTATAAAAACCAGACCATGTTTTTAACCGTCTTAAGCTTGCTAATAAATTGGCTTTTACATGTCCTTTTTCATCGTACGCAATTGCCATACAAGGAGACATGAATGGTGTGCGTTCAATTACATCAAATAGGTCTCTACTATGAAAAAAACTTTCAAAAGGAAGTGTAGGTAAATATTTGCTATTTTCGACAATTTCTACATGTGTAAACACTTGTGTAGCTAAAAATAATTATCTTTTGTTTGTTTAATTCCTTAATTCCGCAGCATAAATTCTTGTAAGAACTCCAAGTGCCTGAGAAACAAA
>CAMPYS010000095.1 GCA_946998295.1 uncultured Prevotella sp. | reverse complement strand
GTGTCAGCCCTAATTTATTTTGTTTGAAAAAGTTTTACCGGACAGCAATAATAAACAATAACTAATAGTATTTTTAATCAGTAAAATATTTAAAATTTAGTGTTATCTGCCATATTGAAGATAACACTAAAAATATTAACTATTTAAGGTAGTTAAGCTCTATATCCTTTCCGTTTTTCTTCCAGCTGCGTGGAGCATCTTTTCCATATTCTGAAGCATCTACATCAACTACTAAACGTATTGGCAGACAATAGTCATTTTCCCAATGCCCACGATTAATACCCCATTGAGAAAAACGACGATTGCAGAATATTCTATTATATGAAATAGAAAACTCTTTATCCCAGTTAGAAACTTTTGGATCCTTAAAGCCATAACGAACACGTGTGTAATAAGCACAATCTCCTTTATACAGGTTTCCTACTTGAGGTAAAACCCTATAACAATCTACATTATATAAAGGATTACTCTCTCCAAGTTCGCCCCACCAGTCATCATTTTTTAGCTGGTTAATATTAATACTTGCATTTCCTATCCAACGACTCTGTATAATCATTCGTGCTTTTTCCCCATTTACATCTAAAAAATGATAACGAAAAGCACAGCGATAACGTCTACCATATTTACGTATCTTAGCAGTATCTTTGATTATTTCAGCTTTATAGTCGTTATAAGTTTTATTATCAATGTTATATTTATAAGGAGGTTCAAAACGTATAGCATATATTTCATGTTTCGTTTTATTTTTAACAAAATAACTCAGCCACATTGGAATTTGTTTATTAATATCATCTTCTAACTTAAATTTTGAGTCTAATAAATAACTATTAATCATTCTAGGCTCTCCTGCACAAAAAACATAATCTTTATAATCCTCTACAGGGTCAAAAACCTCAAAATAAGGACTTGGCGCATCTCTTAATTCGTTGTCAATATTAGTTCCATGCCCTATAAAACCAAGCGACTTATCTGGAAGTTTCCGAGTTCGAGGATTATCTATAATATTAAAAAATGCTATTCCCCATTCATAATTGCTTGGTATATGATATCCTTGTGGATAGCAATGACCTTTCATAATACCTATAAGATTAGCTCCGTTCCATATTTTTGTTCCCTCTATATTATTATTACTGTTGTATGAGCTTAGATCATCTTCAAAAGTCCAATTATCATGGTTGTTTATCTTTTTATTAGCTAAATTTGTGCGTGCTAATCGTTCTAAAGGATTAGGCCATGGATATTTTGGTAAATTATGCTTTCCATGTCTATCTTCACGTTCACGAAAGTTTGGTCTTACAACTCCAAGCTCTATCTGATTATAATATACGCCGTCCTTATCTTGTATGTTAACGTTAGGAATAGCTTCACTACTCTCTACATCTTTCGCACTCCGAGAATCTACCAACCACTCATCTGCATAATTATATTTACCAGTCTTTCGATTTTTGAATCGCATACCAAGCATAAACCCTCCCTTCTCTGCAAAAATACATGATTGATGTCTCAGTATGTTCTTGTAACCATCATTGATTGGCATGCCCCATACATAAAACTCATCGTAATTAATATCTAATTGTTTTCCTGTTTTTTTTGCTTTTTCTCGCATTTTTAATGAGTTATATGTATAATGCCATTCATAATCTCCATGTGACTGTTTTTTGTCATTTGTTTCCCAAACATATGGTTGGATATCATTTTCATATTGCCAGTACCATTGACTCTGTATTTGTTTAGGCTTACCAGAGGTATTAAGTCGCAATTCACAATCTAATCCAAAGTCTTTCTCCTCTTTAGCTCTCTTATCTACAATAGCTTCTAATGGACACATTAAAAATCCACCATTCCCTGACAACTGACTACTAGCAAACGTATAGTTATGTCCTTGTGGTTTTACTAATTTCTCATTACGTTTAATCCTAAATTTAAGCAAAACTCCTAAAGGTTTAAAAGCCCAATTTTTAATATTTATCTTATTAACTCCTTTTACTTCGACCTTTGTCCAACCTGTAGAATATGGAATATCTGCTAAAAGATTACCTTTCTTATCATAGGTATTGTGTGTAGAATTATCATCATTAGGATTAAAATTAACTAAAAATTTATACAATCTGGCTGCTTTTTCTTTTAAATATTCATCATTAATGTTAGCAGGATTAGCACTTTCATCACTATGCCCTCCTACAATTCCACAAGCATACCAATCGCCTTTACCAGGTTCAATATCAGAACTATCGTAAAGCCATGTAAAGTTAAAATCTCTTTGTGTTGTAATGCTTTTATCGTATTATCTTCTTTCCAAACCTTATCCCATTGTAAGTCTGCCACAGCTAATGAAATATGTTTACTGTTTCCATCAAAACAAATATTGCTAAATTGTTTGGTGTTATCGGTAAAATCTTCTGCCTTAAACGGTTTATTTTTGTCAGCATTATCAACATGTACTAAAAATATCTTTACCTTTAAATTGTCTTTATCAGGATAAGGCAATAGTTCGTTGTCTAAGGATACAGATCTTGTAGGAGTACCATCTAAACTTGTAATTGGCATACCATGCATAGCAATATTTGCATTAACATTTATTACTGAAGTTTCTAAATCACTATTTTTTACAACAACTGCCTCTTTTTTTACTGAATATAGATCTTCTATCTTATCAGTACAGGATGTTATTAATATAGCAAAAAAGCCAACAAAAATATTTAATAATATTTGATATTTACAATATACTGTTCTCATTTTATGGTCAAATAGTTAAATTTTTAATCACTAATCTATCTCTTGTCCTTCTTCATTTTCATTACCATCACCATTTTTCCCTCCAGTAGCATCGCCAGCATTATCTAACTTAATAAATTCTGAATTACTAACTGAAAGTAAATGACTCTCTACATTAACATAGTTGATGTATATTTCGGGAGTTAAATATTTGGTCTTATTAGTCATAATAAATTAGTTTTTTATCCTGTAAATATAGTATATCAAAATAATAAAAATTTGCTAAAATATTTATTATTAAACTATTACAATTAAATTCGCAGCAAAATTAATAAATATGTATAAAACATTTACCCCCCCCCATTATTATTAACAATATTTAATTATAAATAAGAGTGATATGATTTAAGAATTAGATAAATAACATCCTTATATGTTAAATATCTACATGGTCCATATCCATTACTGTTTTAGCATATACATAAAAAATATACTGTTGTAATTATAAATTAATAATTATTGCTGTCCGGTAAAACTTTTTCAAACAAAATAATTTAGGGCTGACACTT
>CAMPYS010000094.1 GCA_946998295.1 uncultured Prevotella sp. | reverse complement strand
GGGCTTCGGGGAAGATATTTATGCTCTTTTGAGTTTTACCGGACAGCAATAATTTCTAACAATACTATCAAGCAGCTTCTCTGCAAGGTCTATACAGGTTTTTTCCTCGATAGATCTTCCAAAAAGACAGAGTGTAACAGCGGTTCCCCTCCGACCATTTAATAATCCAATGTTGTCCTGTTGAAAGGCATGTAATATCAGATGGTGAAGCATATGTTGCTTCAGTGTAAAAGAAATTATACTTTTCATTTTTTCTTAGGAATGATATTGAAGTGATAGGTGGCATGTAACATCACGTAGCGGGGAATAACATTACTATAAGTTTCTGTGATTCCTTGTGCATTCATCGTCCGTGTGACATTATTCAGCTGACCAAGAATATCGAAGCCATCAAGCAACAAGGTAAGTTGTCCTTTGAAGAAAGATCGTGACAGACGGGCGTTCCACACCAAATCATCGCTATTCATCGACTTATCCAAATAACCTCGGCGACTATACATTGTCAGGTCAGTCCCAAGTCGGAAATCCCATGGCAACTGTAATTGTGCTGTTAAACCGTAATTGAAATCACTCACATTAAATGCCTCAAAGTCTTCACGAGTGCCATCGACATGTGCCCAGTTTCCTTTACTAATGAAACCAATGGAAGATAGCCCAAGCCTATAGTTCAGCTGTAAATCACCAATGTAGTTTAACGATTCTACTATGCTCCTATTAGATGCAGACGTGCTTGTCAAGCCAATAAGGTCGACACTCTTCTCATATCTTAATCCAACCATAGCTTTAAAATCCAACTTGCGATTTTTGGTCAATGGTCCAGCACCACCTAAAGCAAGCTGACCGTGCCAATTACCATTCACATTGTCTGGTCTGAATGTTCGCTGTCCTGTAGCCTTTGTCGTAGGTATAGCCCATAGCAATAGCGTTAACAGTGGGGATATATTGAGCCTCTATTAACCACATCAGTCCTTTTTTCGGATATATACGTAGGAAGTGTGATATAAGTTCGTGCTTATAGGATGGTTTCAAGTTGGTATTACCCATTGTTACGTTTAATGGATCAGTGGTATTGAGGATGTTTACAAACAGATTCATGTCTGGAGCTTGCCCATTCACATGATATTGAAGCATGAATTCATATTTGTGATCAGTACTACGCCATTTGATGAACGTACTATACATATTGTAAAGTATAGAACGCTTCGTAAAAGTCGTATCTACATTTCCACTATGATAATGCATCGTCCGTGAAAGCAGCGATAAATTAGGTACAAGCTGTGCCCACCACTCCGACTTCGTCGTTCTCTTATTCCATACAAGAAAGGCTCCGAGGGTATGGGTATTATCCGTCTGCCTGCTGTCATAACTATTATGAATATCCATTACTCTGTTATAAGCATCCATAGAAGGAAGTGTTCCAAGCTCGTGCTCTGAATTAATTCCCCAATCTGCTAACTGGTCAAGACGATAAAGTGAAGAATATCGGTTTGAGGTAGTTCGATTGTATTTATAACTAAAGTCGAAAAACAAGCCCCGCTTTACTAAATAGCTGTAAGTCACTTTACCTGTCATGCTATAGCCGTGGTCAGGACGGTTGTTGAAATATCGGTTGCGGAAGTCTGTATTACTTTGCTGACCGTTGGTATAATAATCAATTCGGTTGCGGTCAAAGCTATCCTCAGTAGCATGCCTCAAAGAAGCGTCAGCATAAAGGGTGACGTGGTCGGGAGAGTGCTTGAACTTAATTAACGACTCCATCGAAACCGAACCTTCTAAAGAATGTCCAATTGATAATCCATTGCGAAGATTTCTGTTAATGGCTGTGCGAACCAACTCCCTACCTATCATTGGTGTGTACAAACTATCCAACTGTGCCTTTGAGAAAGACGCAAAACTACGATTAAGCGTCAGCGAGGAATACCCGCTTTTATTGTTATAATATTGGTAGTTAAAACGTGGCTTGATATTTAAGTTGGCATTCTTAAACTCAAAATAAAACTGATGATCGGTGGAGAGAGTAAAATTGTGATTTCTATTATTAGCTACAATACGGTCGTATGTATCTCCGTTTGCAAGGAAATTTGTACGATTAGTGTTATTCACTATCGTGTTGTCAGCATGCTTAACCTGTGCATTTCCACAGAGTTTATACTTACCACTGCGTGCATCTATATTATAGTCAAGACCTCCTAACTGTTGCTGTGTCAACCCACCAAAAAGATCAGAAGGCGACCAGTTGTCATTCTCACCTGGCTTACGGTCGTCATTTAGATTGTTCATATTTCCATAGACAGCCAAACGGGAGTGATCAGTAAACCGCATAGCAAACAGACGAGCCAAGTAGCGTTCCTTTGTTCCTCCACCTGTTTCCACATTACCTACCCATCCAATGTTGTATTGCTTTTTCAGTTGAACATCCATTACGTATTTCCTGTCTCCTGCCACCTCTTGCCCGAGAAAACGACTATTTTCGCCAAGACGGTCATACACCTTTACTTGGTTTACCATATAAGTAGGCAGATTCTCAAACATAACAGTATTATCTCCACGGAAAAAATCTTTTCCATTGAGAAGCAAACTCTCAACAAACTTGCCATTAACATATATGCGTCCATCCTTGCTTAGTTCAGCACCAGGCAATTGACGAATAAGGGCGTCGAGCATAGAGCCTTCACCTAACTGGAAAGCGTCGGCATTATAAACAATCGTGTCGCCTTTATGATAGAACTTCACCTTTGTAGCCTTAACAACCACCTCATTTAAGTCTACTGTTCTAGGTCGTTTCAGAAAAATAGTACCAACTTCTCTGCTTATCTCTCGCTTGTAAAAATGATGGAGTGGGAGCTTTACGTAGGTAGGCATATAACCGTCTTCAGTAACGCGAAGGATATAATCACCCTCCTTACGTGGAATCGTTATCCAATATTCAGATGTTTCCCAGCTCTGTTCGCCACTCTGATATTGTTTATGAGCCTTCTGGGAAGCAACGAATGAGCTGTCATTAGCATTAAGTACTTCAACCAAACTACCAGGGACATCCACATGAGTAACAAAGTCTTGTACTCTACCTTTGAGGATAAGTGTTTGAGATTGTGCCGTAGCCGAAAGCGTAAAACACAATATAATTAATGATGTGTAAATATATATCATTTTGTATTGTCTTTTCTTAAGTTGGAATGTTTAGTGAGAGCATGAGTTAAAAGAAATTCTTCTAGATGATCCTTTATTAAAGGACATACATTAACATGCTTTTTTTTCATACTCGATACTGTCCTTAAAAGTGTGTAAGCTATTTTTCTCTTTTATCCTTTGTATTTC
>CAMPYS010000093.1 GCA_946998295.1 uncultured Prevotella sp. | reverse complement strand
GGCTTACTTTTGAAAAAATTAACCCAAAAGTCCTATTTTACGGGGCTTTGGGGAAAATATTTATGCTCTTTTGAGTTTTACCGGACAGCAATAAAAAAGAACAGTTTCTCTAAGGGATATGGTTTTATCACAGACTATATTGCAGCTGTGTTACACGCTTTACGCAATGACGATCGCACAGCATTTCTGAATGATTATGTCAAGTTTGACGGTTCACTTTCCGAGCGCGACCATCTTGCCATACGTAAAATATTTTCTGGTATGATGAAACTCATTTATCCTGATGGTAAGATAACTGATGATGAAGCTAAGGAAATTATTGACTTCGCTGCTGAAGGGCGCAAACGAGTTAAAGACCAGCTGTATATCATTGACAGCACTTTTTGTGCGGAACTGGCGAAGTTTGAATATATTTGGCTGGAGACAGGAGAAACAGTAAAGGTGGAGACACTTGAAAATATCGAACATAAATCAATTAATAAAGATGTCGAGGATAATGATAAGGAAGAGAATCTGGAATTAAAATATTCTGCTTCACGTTCTCGCATTAAGCCACTTGTTGCCAAGACTATTTCCATAAGAGAAAACCAAAGTGGAGTGTCTTATAAAGATTTGTTTGGTGCTTATTTGCGAACAGCAAAGGAAATACACATTACTGATCCTTTCATACGTCAACCATATCAGATTGACAATTTGGTGGATTTCATACAAATGGTAAAAGATGTGTCAACTATACAAGACATCATAAAAATTCATCTAAGCACACAGAATGACGATGACGAGAAAGTAACAGAGACGATAGACTCTTTCAACGAAACTACTTAGCAGATGAGTTGTTGCCGATGAACATAGAGTTTACTTACGACTTCAAGGCAGACCATGACCGTTTTATCAATATAGATACTGGCTGGACCATAGTTCTTGGGCGTGGCTTGGACATCTACGAGAAGTTTAGTCGCTTTTCGCTTAGTCGCTGTAGTCAGAAGAATCGCCGCTGCAAAGCGTTTAATGTTTCAATCAATAAAACAGAGAAGTAAATGGAAATAGGAGAATTATTAAAAAATATGCTAAAAACGCCACCTGAACCAAGTCTTTTAGATTAGGGGGGCTTACTTTTGAAAAAATTAACCCAAAAGTCCTATTTTACGGGGCTTCGGGGAAGATATTTATGCTCTTTTGAGTTTTACCGGACAGCAATAAAAAATAATAAAAATCAGGCTGAATTAAAAGCAAGGAATCCAGCTCTGATTTTTTATGCACAAAAGTTTTAGCAGACAGTAATAACTTTAAATACTATAATTATTTTTCAATAGCAGCTACTCCAGGTAATTCTTTACCTTCAATGGCTTCAAGCATAGCACCACCTCCTGTAGAAACGTATGAAACTTTATCAGCTAATCCAAACTTATTAACTGCAGCAACAGAATCACCACCACCAACTAAAGAATAAGCTCCATTTGATTTAGTAGCTTCAGCAACATATTTTGCAATTTCTCCAGTTCCGTGAGAAAAATTATCAAATTCAAATACTCCAACTGGACCATTCCAAAGTATTGTTTTAGAATTGAGTATTATTTTCTTCCATTCAGAAAGACCTTCTTCTGAAGCATCCATACCTTCCCAATCATCTGGTATTTGATCTATTGGAAATACTTTTTTTTCTGCATCATTAGAGAAAGTTTGAGCACATACAGAATAGTTAGATAGTGACAGATTAATTCCTTTTGACTTAGCAATCTTTATTACATTTAAGGCTTCTGGTATTAAATCATCTTCATGTAACGATTTTCCTATTTTACCTCCTTTGGCTTTTATAAATGTATATCCCATACCGCCACCTATTATAAGATTATCTACTTTATCTAAAAGATTTTTTATTACTCCCAGCTTAGAACTAACTTTAGAGCCTCCGATAATAGCTGTAAATGGATGCTTAGCATTTTTTAATACATTATTAATCGCATGTAATTCTTTTTCCATTAAAAAACCTAACATTTTGTGGTCTTTATCAAAAAAGTCTGCTATTACAGCTGTAGAAGCATGTCTACGATGAGCTGTTCCAAAGGCATCATTAACATAAATATCCGCATAAGATGCAAGTTTCTTAGCAAAAGCAACTTGCTTAGTTTTCATTTCTTTTAACGCAATTTCATATTTGGGGGCGTCTTTTTTTATACCAATAGGTTTACCTTCTTCTTCTGGATAAAAACGCAAATTTTCTAATAGGAGAGCTTCGCCACTATGTAATGCCGCAATATCATTTTCAGCATTTCCAGCATCTTTTGCAAAATGAACATTAATGCCTAATGCCTCACTAACATTTTTTACTATTTGTCCTAACGAGAGCTCTTTTACAACTTTACCTTTAGGCTTACCCATGTGGCTCATCATTATTAAAGTTCCACCATCGGTAATTATCTTTTTTAGAGTTGGCAAAGCTCCACGAATACGAGTATCATCTGTTATTTTGCCATTGCTATCCAATGGTACATTAAAATCTACGCGAACAATAGCTTTATGTCCTGCAAAATTAAAATCATTAATTTTCATTTTTTTCTTAATTTAAAATATAATGAATACATTCTTATAACGCAAAAATACTAAATTTTATCTTAATGAAATAAATTTAATATATATTTTTTATTAATTTTGCTATATAAAAATAATAATATTTTATAAATAATGAAAGATTCTATTATAATTTTAAGTGGAGGATTAGATTCTGTAACTTTACTATATGAAAAACAACGTACAATAGCATTAGCACTATCTTTTGATTATGGTCAAAATCATGCAAAAAGAGAACTTCCGTTTGCAACTTTACATTGTAAGCGTTTAGGAATAAAGCATATTATAATACCTATAAAATTTATGCAAGAGTATTTTAAAAGTTCATTATTATCAGGGGATGACAGTATACCGAATGGTCATTATAAAGAAGATAACATGAAATCAACTGTTGTACCTTTTCGAAATGGTATCATGCTTTCAATTGCAGCTGGTATTGCAGAAAGTAATGGACTAAAACGTATATATATAGCCAACCATAGTGGCGATCATACCATCTATCCTGATTGTAGACCTGAATTTATTGAATCAATGGGGTTAGCTACAAAGTATGGAACATTTAATAATGTGCAAATTGATGCTGGCTTTACAAGTATCACTAAAGCTGATATTGTTAAAATAGGTACAAAACTTAAAATAGATTATTCTAAAACTTGGAGCTGCTACAGAGGAGGCAATTGTCACTGTGGAAAATGTGGCACTTGTATTGAACGTAAAGAAGCTTTTAAGGAGGCAGGTATTGATGACCCAACTATATATGAATACTAATTTATTTGGTAGTGTAATTTCAACTGTGTCAAGGTTCTACTTCTTTATATTTCACCTCGTC
>CAMPYS010000092.1 GCA_946998295.1 uncultured Prevotella sp. | reverse complement strand
AAGTCTAGGCTTTGTGCATAAAAAAGAGGATGTGTACATTTTGACACACCCTCTTCTTGAATATTATTTATACTATCTATAACATAGTCTTATGCGTCTATATTTGCGTATGTTGCATTTTCTTCTATGAATTCTCTACGTGGTTCTACATCGTCTCCCATAAGCATTGAGAAAATATCATCTGCAGATGCTGCATTATCTATTGTAACTTGTTTTAAAAGGCGTGTTTTAGGGTTCATGGTTGTATCCCAAAGTTGTTCAGGGTTCATTTCACCAAGACCTTTATAGCGTTGTGTATGTATTAGTTTGCTATCTTCTATACCATTAGCATATTTGTCTATAAATTGTTGTCTTTGTTGCTCGGTATAGCAATATTCACTTACTTTTTTAAATGTGCATTTATATAGTGGAGGAGTAGCTATATACAGGTGTCCATCTTCTATTACTTTTGGCATATAGCGGTAAAAAAGAGTCATTATAAGAGTGTCAATATGAGAGCCATCAACATCGGCATCAGTCATAATAATTATTTTGTCATATCTGAGTTTATCAATATTTGCTTCAAAATCCGATTCGTCATCTACACCAAATCGTACTCCTATCGATTGAATGATATTCATTACAGATTCTGCTTCAAAAACTCTGTGGCGTTGTACCTTTTCAACATTAAGTATCTTACCACGTAATGGAAGAATGGCTTGAGTGTAGCGATCTCTACCTTGTTTTGCAGAACCACCTGCAGAATCACCCTCGACTAAGAATATTTCGCACTCTTTAGGATCTTTATTAGAGCAATCTGCAAGTTTACCAGGGAGTCCTCCACCTGTCATTACATTTTTTCGTTGTACACTTTCACGTGCTTTACGTGCTGCTATACGTGCAGTTGCAGCTATAATAACTTTTTCACAAATAAGTTTTGCTTCTGTTGGATTTTCTTCTAAATAGTTAGAAAGAGCTTCACCAACAGCTTGTTGTACTGCGCCTGAAACCTCACTATTGCCTAATTTAGTTTTAGTTTGTCCTTCAAATTGTGGTTCAGCTACTTTTATTGAAATAACAGCTGTTAACCCCTCTCTGAAGTCTTCACCTGTTATTTCTATTTTTGCTTTTTCTATTTGTTTTGCTATTTGTGAATCGTTATCTGCATAAGTTTTTAAAGTACGAGTTAGTGCTGTACGGAATCCAGTAAGATGTGTACCACCTTCAATAGTATTTATATTATTAACATATGAATGGATATTTTCAGTAAAGTCAGTATTGTACATTATTGCTACTTCAATGGGTATGCCTTGTTTCTCTGTTTTTAGGTATATCACATCATTGAAAAGATGTGTACGATGTCGATCTACATATCTAACAAATTCTTTTAGTCCTTCTTTAGCATGGAATATTTCTTGTTGTGGCTTACCTGTTTCATTTGGTCTTAAGTCCGTTAAAGTTATTTTTATTCCTGCATTAAGAAAGGCAAGTTCCCTCATGCGGCGAGCTATTATTTCCCATTGAAAAGTTGTTGTAGTGAAAATGGATGGGTCTGGCCAAAACTGTTGTCTTGTTCCTGTTTTTTCGGTTGTTCCTACAATTTTAACTGGATATAAAGGTTTTCCTTTTTCGTATTCTTGCTGATATATATTTCCATTACGAAATACTTGAGATTTCATGTGATATGATAGAGCATTAACACAACTTACACCAACACCGTGCAGACCACCACTTACTTTATATGAACCTTTATCAAACTTACCGCCTGCATGAAGTACAGTCATTACTACTTCCAACGCACTTTTATGGAGTTTTTCATGCATATCAACAGGAATACCACGTCCATTATCTTCTACAGTTATGGAGTTATCCTCATTGATAGTTACCTCTATATGTGTGCAGTAACCAGCCATAGCTTCATCTATTGAATTATCAACAGTTTCATTGATAAGGTGATGTAAACCTTTTTCGCTTATGTCGCCTATATACATAGCAGGACGTTTACGAACAGCTTCTAAACCTTCAAGAACTTGAATATTACTAGCCGAATAGTTATTCGTATTTTGTTGTATGTCTGACATATTTTTTATTTCAATTTAGTACCTTTTTGTTTATTAGTCTTTATTGTATTATATATTTTTGTACGATAGAATAAAATAACTTTTAATTTATTCTATTGCAAAGATAGAAAAAAAAAATATTATATAGTTATTCATATAGTTTAATTATAGAGAATAGTTAGGTAGTATATAATATTGATATTCCTCATATATAATTTTTATCTTTAATCTCTGGAATATGATGTGAAAGGATACAATATATTAGTACATAAAAAAAAGAGAAGACTGTACATTAAATTTCTTACATTATTTAATGTACAGTCTATTATATATTTGATTTTTTAGTTGCTAAATAGAATATTAATTTTTAGTAATTGTAATATATTATATTCTGATAATGATATTTTATTTAGTTAAATTAAAATATAATTTTTTGATTATCAATTAATTTACGGTTGAGAAGTATTTGTTGTAATTCGTTTTCATCAACTCTATTATAAATTGTAAATACATATTGCGGGAGATTATTTTCTTTGACTCCAATTTGATTAATTACCCAAATTTCATATAGGTTAATTCTCACAATCTTAATACATCCAAGTCCTTTTATAGTTAGTTTGTTATTTTCCTCATTGTATTCATATTCATAATCATATTTTACATTTTTGCCATAAGCAGAGGAAAAGAAAAAAGTTGTGCACTTGTTATTTTCAGAAAAATAGTAATTCATAGGGCTTACGCCTATAATCCCATTATAATAATCTTTATGTTCTAATTTACCATCTTGATTAATTATGTTACTAGAATACCACATCCATCCACTTGAATGTATTAACTTTTTAAACTCTTTTTCAGATATTCTTTTTTCTCCTTTTAAAAAGCATTCTCCTTTTTTGTTGAAACTAAAAGCAATAGTACTAATAGCTGTAGCTTGGAAATATTCTCTTGTTGTTTTGCATGATGTTGTTAGGAAAATAGTTATAATCAGTATTAGATACGATATATATAATTTTTTATTCATAATTAATTATTTATTTAAATTTTGATTAGTTATATTGCAAAATTAATAAAAATATATGAAGCACTGTATATCTTTGATTGCAATTTGCGAAAACATATAGTTACCCATATAAGTATTTCTCAAGATGAAATAAATAAGCTAACAACTACTATGTAAAATTTATTTTTGTAGGTTGAAAATACTTATTAAATATAGAGTAAATAAAAAATATGAAAAATATATTATAAAATATTTGGAGGTAAAAAAAAAACTATTTACCTTTGCACTCGCTTAGATGAAGATAAGCAATACTGCTTCAGTAGCTCAGTTGGTTAGAGCACCTGACTGTTAATCAGGGGGTCGTTGGTTCAAGCCCATCCTGGAGCGCAAAAAA
>CAMPYS010000091.1 GCA_946998295.1 uncultured Prevotella sp. | reverse complement strand
ACACCTCAACATATAAAATTTTCTCACAAGAAAAAATACTGCGGAATTAAGGTTTAATGTTGTTTTATACTTTCTTATGCCTTATTATAGCTTCAAGTATAGCTCATTTTAACAGTTAGACTTGCTTTATAACCTTGTCGACTTGATTATTTCTGCTGCAAACATATTTATATCTCCAAAATTTTCTACTACACAAAAGTGTAATAATCAATTATGTTGTTGATTATTTAAGAATTTATAACATGTTCAGAAGTAATATAGATGAGCAACCGCCTAAGGTTGATGGAACAAGGCATGGAGATTAGAAAATGGCTTAATGAGTAGTACACTAATAAACTCTACAGACAATATATTTTTCAAAAGAAAAGAGGGATGTCAATGAATTTAAAGATAAGCAAATTAAAGAATATATCAAAATAAATGCAAGGTCAAGAAAAAAGTTGGGATTCAGAACGCCACTTGAGACCTTTTACTTAAATTTGCAAATGTAGTTGCATTTTGAAGTTGAATCTAAGAATATCTTTATTTCCTTCAGAATATCGCAGAAAATTTATATCTTTGTAGCCGAGCATATTATATGCTCATACATTTTGGTAAAAAAGAGGCGTTATGCCCTATTCTTGTATGTACGAAGCCTGAGAAACTTCCTAACAATGTGACAAGAAAGGTCGTAATAGTCTCCACGCATATAGCGTGGAGCTGTTATTCCCACATCTGTCACAAAAGGTTTTCTCAGGGCCTGTACATTAAGACGTGGAGCATACAGTTCCACGCTTCTTGCATATATTCTAATACCCAATAGGAACTGTATGGGAATCAAAGTTGCGCCCGACACGAATTAGGGAAAGTATTATGATCGCTGATGTGATTAGAAAAGGTCGTTATTACCAAGTTTTAAATGAAAGTGGTAAAAAAATTAAAGAAGTCCATGAAAGTTCTGTTGGAGAATTACAAGGTTTTACAGATAGATTTGTTGTATTTCGTAAAGGAAGATATTTCGCAACTTATGACGAGAGTTTTAGAAAAATCAAAGAAATTCATGAGAGTTCTTCTGGTATTTTCAAAGGAGCAGCGGGACAATATATGACTTTCATCAAAGGAAATTATGCTGTAACATTTGACATAATGTTCAAGAAAATTAGTGAAAGACACGTTTAAACAATATTAACCAGCAGAGTGGCATGTGCGAGCTTTACTGGTTCTACCTAATTTACAATGGAATCATTAACTAATATTTCTGCAATGCTCTCGGGCAAGAGTATAGCAGTGCCTAATTATCAACGTGCTTATTCATGGGACACAGATAGTGCAAACAAAAGTGCGAAGCAAGTCAATATATTCTTATCAGATTTACAGGATTATGTACATAGTCATACTTCTACGCCATACTATTTAGGACATTTTCTTTTTGAGGAAAAAGGAGAGAATGAGTATGCTATTATAGATGGACAACAGCGATTGACAACTACTGTTATCTTTCTGTCTACTCTCTATAAACGATTGAAAGAAATTAGAAATATAGACAAGGTGGAAGATTTCGATGATGACTTATATATATCCTATTGCAACACAATTAAACAGCGAAGTCAATATCGTTTTTCTACTGTGGATTACGACAATCAGATGTTCCGAGACTATGTTATAGACCAAACATCCAATAATCATAGCGATATAGATACGCTTTCAAAGGCGAGAATTGTGGCTGCATTTGATTATTTTACAGCACAGTTTGCATATATTGAAGAAAAAGACCTTTTAGCTCTTCTCAATGCCATTACCCATGCTTCATGCACTACGCATGTGGTAAAGGATGCCGCCGAGGCTGTACAGATGTTTATCTTTCAAAACAACCGTGGGAAGAAACCTACCAAATTGGAAATCATCAAGGCACAGTTTATGTATCATATACATTTACATGCGCCATCAGAGGAAACAGAGCCTATATTGTCAGAAATAACAGAAAGATTTGAGCATATCTATAAATCAATTAGTCAAATAGAGAGCTATCTCGATGAAGATAATATTCTGAATTATACCGTCAAGATTTGTAGAAATAATTTGGAAGATATCAGTTCCACTGACTTCGTAAATGAAAATCTAGGAAAAACTGATAGTATTACTTTTATACGTGACTTCACACGCTTATTGGCTTCATGCTTTGCCCAAGCTGCCAAATTTCTCCAGCAAGAAAAAAGGAATATGGCTTATCATGCCTTGTTGGTTTCGGCAGACAAAGGTATCATGTTCCCCTTTATCATCAAAGCCATGCGTAATGGTATGGAACAAGATGGACTAAACCTATTGGCAAAATCTTTAGAACAAATATTCTTACGCAATCGTGTTATCGGCACTCGTGCTAATTTGCTGTGGCGCCTCAACAAATGCTATCAGGAAATGAAATCTGATGCAATGACAGTTGTCAATCATATTGAATGGATGAAAAATCGAAATGATTGGTGGGGATTTTGGAATAACGAGGAGCTTGCTCGTTGTCTCAATATGGGGATGAATCATCAGACAGCAAAAATTCTCTTATGGAAATACGAAAACCATCTGATAGTAAGTGGAAAATCAGGTTATAACCCTGTTAGATATGACAGCATTGAGACTCCGTACCTTGAGCACATCGCACCACAGACCGAAAACACAGAAGCAGATAATGGTTATTGCTCTTATGATGAAGATTTCTATAACCGATATTTGGAAAGTTTGGGCAACTATTTGCTGCTGTCTGGCAGTCATAATATGTCATTGAGCAATGGCAGATTCCA
The DNA here is from genome assembly GCA_946998295.1 of uncultured Prevotella sp. Taxonomy (GTDB): domain Bacteria; phylum Bacteroidota; class Bacteroidia; order Bacteroidales; family Bacteroidaceae; genus Prevotella. The sequence continues at coordinate 741 of CAMPYS010000091.1, read as the reverse complement.
GATAAAGCGTGATAGCTATACACACTTACAGCAACAGTTAGAAGTTCAGAGAATGACGGAGAATGACCTACTTTGGGACAAAGAGAAAATTCATCAGCGTCACTTAAAGATAGTCAACTTTTTGATACAAGCACTTTAAAAATAATAGCATGATTAATAAATTAGAAAAGGCTATAGAGTGGTGTGTCTTTCAAAGTAGATGGCTTCAAGTTCCTGTATATCTTGGTATGTGCGTCGTGATGGGAATGTATTCTTACGTTTTTTGTAAAGAAGTCATACATAGCCTGATAAACATAGAGATTTTCACAGAAGAAACGATGCTTATGCTGGCCATAGGTATTGTGGATGTTTCAATGGTTTTGAATTTAATCATTGTGTGCGTAATTGGAGGATACTGGTCGTTTGTTAGCAGACTGGAGATTGTTGAGAAAGACAAGGATAGTAATCAGTTCGGTTATCTTGGTAAGATAAATCCAAATGCATTAAAGCACAAATTGATGATTTCGCTAATCAGTATTTCTGCCGTTCATTTATTGGAAACATTTGTAGCTGAGAATATTGACACACAACACACAATTATGCAAATTAGTATTCATATCGTATTCGTTTTATCTGCTTTGGGCATTACATATATGGATAAAATTGGGAATACACAACATTAAAACAGAATAGAGAATGAATGTTCGAGAGGGTGTGTCAAAATTGATACATCCTCTTTTTACTCTCCCTTTACCTTGTCTA
>CAMPYS010000090.1 GCA_946998295.1 uncultured Prevotella sp. | reverse complement strand
GGATGCGGAAAAAGAGTATTTAAAACAATTAGCAATTTATCAAGATAAAGAAAAAGCATTGTTTGATATGTGGTTTAACGATATTAAAGACAAATTATCACATGATGCAGCAGGTAAATTGCAGAATGAAATTAATCACAATAGAAATGAAATAACAGGTTTTGTAGACAAAGAAATTATTTTTGAAAATAATAAAATTATAGAGACATCAGGTAACAAGAAAATAATCACTGACTTTAAAGATGATAAAATTATTCAAAATTTATATGAAAATAATAATTTAACAGTTACAAAAACCATAACATTTGAAAAGGATAAAATAAAGGAGGTAATAAATTGAGTTCATGGGCAGAAGCAAAATGGATAAGTGACAATATCATATCTCATTTAATACAAAAAGGAACGCAACCTAATAATATGAAAAAATTTGACATAACAATCCTTTCAAATTCATCTGTAGGATTAAAATTTTTAGAACCCGATGATATACGTTCAGGCGGCAATTTAATATGTGCAACAGGTGGAGTAATGATAAGAATGTCAGATAAAGAATATCCACAGACTATAAACGATGGGGTATTAGTTTTAGAAAACACTGATATAGGAAAGTATAATCAAAAAGAATATGTAGTGGATAATTTAAAACCCGATACAATATATTATTTTACCGCATTTCCTTTTTCAACAGACAAAGTATACAATATGTCGCAAAGTGATTCAAATAGAGTAAAAATAAAAGTCGCACCAATATATGGAATTAAAAGGAACATAAATTCGTCAACACCTTACTGGGAAAGAACGAACTCATCGAAAGGATTATCAGCGACGGGTGCTATAGGGGTTACACCGGGAAAAAGTGATTTTGATAATATTTATCCATGGTCTGATATGAAGCGTGAAACATTATATACTGGTGATGTGATGGTAAAAATACCAGAATTTTATTGTAGACGTTATCGAGATGAAAACACAGAATATATAGAGATAAGCAAGTATAAAATAGATGGCTTTTTTAAACATCCGGGGAGTGGTAGATATTTAGGAGCATATAAAACGTCTAATGATAAATATTCAAAAAGCGGAGAAAAACCGACCGTAAATCAAACTCGATCTACAATGAGAGGTAATGCAAAAAATAAAGGAAACGGATGGGGACTTATGGATATAGCTACCGATTCTGCATTGCAAATGCTGTTTTTGGTTGAATTTGCAAATAATGATTCACAAAGAGTATTAGGAAAAGGGTGGACTAATAATTCAGAATCGTTAGTATCAGGTACGTGTGATAATGTCCCAAATTTGTTAGGACGTGCTGTAGGTGTAGACGGAAAGGCAGATATAGTTTATAGAGGAATCGAAGGAATTTGGGGAAATATTTACGAATGGGTAGACGGACTAAATATAAATAAACAGGAATATTATATTTCAACAAATCCTTTAAATTATGCGGATGATACTGATAATGGATATACAAAGATTAATTATACAGGTTATAAAGGAACTGGGTATATTTCAAAAATGGGAATAGACGATTCTCAACCTTGGGCTATATTGCCAACTGAAATGACGGCATCGGACAGTACAGGATTTTGTGATTGGGCAGACGTAACGGCTTCAGGGTGGTGTGTGCCTTTTCGTTCTGGTGATTGGGGCAATGGCTCTTATTCTGGTCTGTTTTCTCTTTATTGTTTTTATTCCTCTGCTGATTGCTACTCGTACGTTGGCTCCCGTTTACTTTATACCCCTTAAAAGGGGGTACGGGGGAATTCTCCCCCGCTTATAATTTCAGGCAAGCATCAAATATGTGTGCCTTTTCGTTCTGGTAATTGGAACAATGGCTCTTATTCTGGTCTGTTTTATCTTTATTGTTATTATTCCTCTGCTAATTACAACTCGAACGTTGGCTCCCGTTTACTTTTGATTTATATTTTTTATTATTTGTTGTTTTGCCTTGCCCATTGGCAAAAAATGTTTAAGGGATAGAGTTAGTAGCTATTTTGTCGAAAACCCTATAGGACAAAAGTAAAATGAAAAGAATTGGTTATATTTACGAAAAATTAATATCAATTGATACTTGCAAAAATGCAATTTTAGAAGCGTCTAAGCATAAGAAAAATAGAAAATTAGTTAGAAAAATTTTAAATGATATAGATTTTTATGCGAATGATTTATCCAAAAGATTACAAAATGCGGATTATTTAAAGCCTTGTATTAGAAAAATGATAAAAGACAATAGTTCACAAAAAGAAAGGGAAATCGAAATTCCACCATTTTATCCTAATCAATGTTCACATCATGCAATTATGAGAGTATTAAAACCTATAATTTTAAAATCCTCTTATTATTGGAGTTGTGCAAACATACCTAATAGAGGAATCAAACAGGCAGCAATAGGAGTAGAAAGAGCTACTAAAAGAGATGCGAAGCATTCCAAATATTGTGTAAAACTTGATATAAAAAAATTTTATCCATCAATAAATCATGAAAAATTAAAAGAATGTTTAAAAAGAAAAATAAAAGATAAAAAATTTTTACAGGTTATATTTTACATAATTGATTATCACGAAAACGGGCTGCCTATTGGTAATTTTACATCTCCTTGGTTTGCAGAATTGTTTTTGCAAGATTTAGATTATTATATAAAAGAGATATTAAAAACCAGATATTATGTACGATATGCTGATGATATGGTTTTAATTGACAATAACAAACGCAAATTAAGAAAAGTTATGTATAAAATTATGGAATTTACTAACGAGAAAGATTTAACTATAAAATCAAATTATCAATTGTTTAAGATTTATAAGAACGGAAAAGGACGAAAAATAGATTTTGTCGGTCGATGTTTTGCTAAAAAATTTACAACCATACGCAAAAGAAGAGCATTAAAATTTATAAGACAAAGTAGAAAAATTAAAAAGAATCTTGTACAAAATAAATCCATACCATTTAAAACGGCGGCAGGTTTTATATCAAGAAGCAATTGTTTGAAATATACAAAAAGTAGAGGTTTAAAAGAAAAATATTATAACATTATAAATATTAAAATACTAAAGGAGGTAATAAGTAATGAGAGTAAGAGGAAGCGTAATGCCTGAAATAGTATCTGTTACGGAATATGGTAAAGATAAAAATTTTTATGAAGTGAGATTAAGAACAAATATTCAACCTTTTGAAGATAATGACGCTGATACTGGTAGAAAATCAAAAGGATATATTTATGATGAATATCTTAAAATTTTAAAAAAAGATAAAAAAATATTGGAACACATAAATAATCATTTTGATGATTGGATTGTGAGCTGTAGAGTTTCTGAAATTTGTACGGATGCGTCACTATATGTAGACGCTAAAAAAGAAGCAATAGATGCTTATACAAAAGAAATAATCACTGATGACAATCAGGATAATGAAAGTGAGGAATAAAATGAGAAGACCTATTATGACAGAAAGTTTAAAAAGAATATATCATGCAGGGGATATATCGTTAGAACAACTTATAAAATTTTTAAAGAAAAAACACATTTTACAGA
>CAMPYS010000089.1 GCA_946998295.1 uncultured Prevotella sp. | reverse complement strand
TCGACAATGTTCGCGACATCAACTACCGCACGGAAGAAACTCCTACGGACAGCACGAACATCAACAACGGACACAAATACACCTATGATGACAACGGAAACCTTGTCTATATCAACACATCTCGTGTAAAGAAAGACGGCAAGGAGGATGAAAAGGCAACCGAGCAGAAATATAAGTGGGACGAGGAAAACAGACTATTGGCAGCTGATGAAAACGGCTTTGTGAGCAACTATTGGTATGATGCCGATGGTGAGCGCACGGTGAAGACATCAGGCGAGAATGAAGCCATTTATGTGAACTCTGAGTTCTCAGGTGGCAATACTGGTACAGCACGCTTCTCGCTCTATGTCAGCCCATACCTCGTGGCAGGGCAAGGTGGTAAGTACACCAAGCACATCTACATCGGTAGTCAAAGAATCGTTTCTAAATTGGGCGACTTGGCATCTTATGGTGCAGACCCAAGACGAATACCGTATGCAGGCAATGAAGCTGATGGTCTTACCATTAACTACAAGGATAAGTACAACCAGCAGTTACAATCCATTAAAGACAATTACAAAACGTTTGACTTGCCTTATTCTGGTAAGGACAATGACGATTATGTAAACGGTCAGGGCTTCTGTTGCAATGATGCTACGCCGGAGGCGGAACAGGCTCGTGCAATGGCACGCACAAGGTCTGCAAATGGTAACTTCAAACCAAATGAAGATTACGAAAAGATGCAGTTCTACTACCATCCCGACCATTTGGGTAGCAGTAGCTACATCACCAACCTTGATGGCGAAGTTTCGCAGCACATCGAGTATGTGCCGTTCGGTGAGGTGTTCATTGAAGAACGCAACAACACATGGAATACCCCTTACCTCTTCAACGCAAAAGAATTTGATGAGGAAACAGGTATGTACTACTATGGTGCGAGATACTATGAGCCGAGGTTGAGTTTGTGGATGAGTGCGGATCCGCTTGCTGAGGAATATATTGACATAAGTGCATACACTTATTGTCATAATAATCCAATAAATCTATTTGATCCTGATGGTCAAGGAGATTATTATACAGATGCTGGTAAATGGCTTGGTAGTGATGGGAAACAGGATAATATGGCATATACAGCAACTGGTGTACGTAAAGAAAAAAACAAGAATGGCTCTCTAGTGAATGTATTCGAACACCCTGTTAAATTGTCTATTGGTCAGAAAGAGCTTAATACTTTGGCATCAACTGTATATGCAGAAAGTTCTATAGGGTATGGTATATTTAGCAAAGAAGAAATGTTTGCAATAGCTTCTGTTCATGTGAACAAGAATAAAGTAGCGTATGGTAAAGACTCTCCGAGTGCAAAAGCATTTAGAAGAACAACGTTAAGCAAACAAACAAATGCAATGCAAACAGCCAATGCCGCTGTTATAAATGCATTTACACCAGGTTCTATAGATTATAGCAATGGAGCAGATCAATGGGATGGTGCAGAACAAGCAATGATTCCTAAGGAGTTTCAGAATAAGCCATCAAATGGTACTTTTATGTATAAAATGAACGTCATGGGGTGGAGTATGCGTGATAAGGAGTATGCATCGTGGAAAAATGCTGTAAATAAAAAATTTGGTAATGGATCATTTAATGTTCCGCAGAAAAAAACTGCAGGATACAATTATGGAGGTATGAAGAATAAGGGAAGAATTAGGCTTACTTCCACTGCACAATATGGATTAACTATTTTTTGGAGGACTATAAAATGATTTTATTTTCAAATTTATGGCTTCGAAGAGCGTTTTTTTGCATTTTACTTTGTTCTTGTCTGCTAGATAATAAAGCTCAAAATGTCTGGAAACTTTATTACAATACAAAAGAAGTCCAGATTAGGAGTTATACATCTAAAGGACAGTTGAGACATCTTGTGCAAAGCGATGACGATGGGAATAAGGTCGATTCTGTAATTTATAAAAAGAATATTTATGTTTATTCTTTTGCAAAAACAAAAGTGTACAAGAACTCTAATTTTCGTGTCATAAATTTCTATTCTAAATTTAAACTGCATAAGGAGACTTTTTTGTCTCCTTATGTTAAACATGCATTCCTATTAGAGGAGTATATTTCTGATTTGCAAAACATTTATGAATCCATTCTTCCGAATGGTGATGAAGTTTCAAATCATATATCGATTTCTATAAACAAAAATAGCACCCATGTAACATTTCGTAATCTGAATTGTCGTTTCAATGTTTTATTTAGTCCTGTAATATTACAATCTTATTTGTCCTACAATACAATAAAAGACATAAAGCTATATATTAAATTCGGAAGGCTCTCAAAAATAAGTTATATTTTGGAAGGGAATATTCTCAATATCTTTTTTAATTATAAACATAATTCAATTAAGATAGTAATAGAATCATTATCATCCTATGATGATAGAAAAGATGAATATATTTATGAATGGAAAAGAGATACGTAGGGTCTTGCTAATTAAATATAACTCGTTAATCATTAATTATTTATACTTCTTAATGTTTGGTTAATTTGTAAAAAAATGATTACCTTTGGATGTTAAAAACAACAAGAAGCAAGATGAAGTACTACTCTCAATATCGTAATCATGATTTGTTTGATCTTCAGGAGCTACTCTCACGATTTTGCAAGTCCAATCGCTGGGTTAAACTTGGCGACAACCTGCCCTGGGATAATATCGTGCGGGAATACAACAAGCGTTTGCAGTATCGCCACGCAGGAGCGGACAACAAGACGGCATCTTATAGCCTTGCAATGGGCTACGACAATATGCACCGCATAACAAGTAAGAAGCAACACCTCTCACAGACGGGCGTACAGTTTGGTGGCACGCTCCACGCAGGCTATGAACTCGCCTACACCTATGGTAGCGCAGAGGGCAAGAAGTTCCAACTCGACAATGTTCGTGACATCAACTACCGAACGGAAGAAACTCCTACGGAGCGTACGAATATCAACAACGGACACAAATATATCTATGATGCTAACGGAAATCTTGTCTATATCAATACCTCTCGTGTAAAGCGTGACGGCAAGGAGGATGAAAAGGCAACCGAGCAGAAATATAAGTGGGACGAGGAAAACAGACTATTGGCAGCTGATGAAAACGGCTTTGTGAGCAACTATTGGTATGATGCCGATGGTGAGCGCACGGTGAAGACATCAGGCGAGAATGAAGCCATTTATGTGAACTCTGAGTTCTCGGGTGGTAAAACAGGTACGACAAGGTTCAGTCTCTATGTCAGCCCATATCTCGTGGCAGGGCAAGGTGGCAAATATACGAAGCACATCTATGTGGGTAGCCAGCGTATCGTATCTAAACTTGGCGACCTCGCAAGCTATGGCGCAGACCCAAGACGAATACCGTATGCAGGCAAAGAAGCTGATGGTCTTACAATTAACTACAAGGATAAGTACAACCAGCAGTTACAATCCATTAAGGATAACTACAAGGCGTTTGACCAACCTTATAACGGTCAGGACAATGACGACTACGTGAACGGTCAGGGCTTCTGCTGCAACGACGCTACGCCGGAGGCGGCACAGGTAAGGGTTATGAATGCCAGCACACGTTCTGCTGTAGATAATAATTTCCATGACAAGGACAATTACGAAAAGATGCAGTTCTTCTATCACCCCGACCACTTGGGCAGCTCAAGCTACATCACCAATCTTGATGGCGAG
>CAMPYS010000088.1 GCA_946998295.1 uncultured Prevotella sp. | reverse complement strand
TATTTTGACGAATTTTGTATAAAGGTTGTACATACGATGGTTTGAACTTAACGTTTTGAACACTATTAAGTTGCTGAAAATCAACGATATGCACAACTTTTTATTCATGTTTATCAACTTAAATTAATTCCGCCAACGGGTAAAAAGTTTAAGATGTTTGCTTTGCAGTGTTGGCTTCATAAGTATGGAAAGAAGTAATGTAAGTCCTATATATTTACTAAGCAAGTATCGCAATATGCTAATGGGGATTGCGATATTTGAAGTTATGTTAGGTCATGTTGTATCTTGGTTAGAGATTTCATATCCCAATGCTATACTTGGCTTTGTTATAGCTCGTATGTATTACACTGTACATACACCAGGTTTTTTACTATTAAGTGGTTTAGGCTTATATTATTCTTTTTCTAAAAATAATGATGTAAGTAGCTTCTATTTGCGAAGGATGCAGCGAATGTGGTTACCTTTTATGATAATAGCTGCTGTATTTTATGCGGTGATCTTATTAAAGGAAGGAGCGTTTAACATTGTCAGTTATCTTGGGTTAGTTACTGCTTTAGGCTATTGGTTTGGCGATACAAATATGTGGTATATAGCTCTTTCAATAATTTTGTATGCCATATTTCCTGTTGCTTATAAGTGGATGAAGATAAATTGGAAGTTGCACACTATTATAATAGCAGTGTTTACATTATTATTAGGGTATTTATTGAATACATTTGTTCCTTCTTATTTTGAAAAGGTTTTCTTAGCTATTCCTAAGATACCGATGTTTTTCGTTGGAGTTTATATAGGGTATTTAATTAAAGAGAATGTAAAAGTCAATCTCCCTAGAATGGGAATATTATGTTTAATAGTTTCTATATTCTTTTTTGGACTTTCGATAATAAATCATTTTTTTATGTATTATAGCGATTTGGCTTTATTCCCAACAACTATTTGGATTGTAGCTTATTTATATAGTAAACTCGAGAATTTTAAGATAATTCAATGTCTAATTAAAATATGGTCTTGGTTTGGTAAATACACGTTAGAGCTGTATGTTTTACATCTTTTGATTGCTCGTATTATTAATCCAGGGAATAATTTTTACTTAATATCCTTGGTTATTATTCTTTCTTTGTTATTATGTGTCCCTGTGCAAAGGGTTACTATAAGTTTGTCTAAACTCATTATTAAAAAGCTATAAGGATGAAGATTGCCTATATTATAGAGAGTTTTAATAATTCAGGGGGGTATGGAGCGTAATCTCTCTCTGAAAACTAATTGGTTAGTGACTAAAAAGGCTTATGATATAACTATTATAGCAGCTCGTCAAGTTAAAGGAAATTCATACTTTCAATTCACTAGTGTCCGGTTAAATTTTCCAGGCTGTCATTTAGTTCGTTAATTTTCAATGATATACAACGATTTTAAAATTTTCCGATTTGAATCCTTATCTTTGTACTGTCTCATATATAAGATAGCACAGGATATGAATGTAGGAAACACTGTATTCTCGCAACTGATGTCTCTCATCCCTGATTACGAACTCAGGAAATGCGTTGACAGATATCGAGGAGATTTTCACGCAAGACGTTGCACTTGCCGTGATCAGTTTCTTGTCATGAGTTATGCTCAATTTACTAGCAGTGCAAGTCTTCGAAGCATAGAAGCTCAACTTACTGCATTCAACTCCAAATTGTACCATGCGGGGTTGAAAATCATACCAAAGTCTACTCTTGCTGATATGAACGAAAAGAAAGACTGGCGTATTTATCAAGACTATGCAATGATACTTGTCGATAGAGCTAGGGCCCTTTATAAGGATGATTATTACCGCCTGAACATCGACAACATGGTCTATGCTTTTGACAGTAGTACCATTAATCTTTGTCTGCAGCTTTGTCCTTGGGCAAAGTTCCATCATGATAAAGGAGCATTCAAAATGCATACTTTGGTTGATGTTAAGAACAGTATACCTAACTTTGCTCTCCTTAATCCTGGCAATGTACATGATAGCCAAGCTATGGATAATGCTGCCAATCGAAACAGGTGCCTATTACCTTATGGATAAAGGATATGTCGATTTTGATCGGCTGTTCCGAATCTTTCAACAGCAACATGCATACTTTGTTACCCGAGCAAAGGATAATATGAAGTACAATGTTTTCGACACAAGAGAGGTTGATAGACAGACTGGTGTTATCTCTGATGAAACAATCAGTCTCACTGGTCTGCTTACTGCCAAGAAATATCCAGACGTATTGCGATTGGGTTACATATGAAGACTATGCTCAGAACGTTGTGTATCAATTCCTGACTAATGACTTCATCCTTCCAGCAATTACCATTGCAGAACTCTACCGAGAGCGTTGGACTATCGAGACGTTCTTCAAATGGATCAAGCAGCACTTGCATATCAAGTCGTTCTATGGAACAACACAGAATGCAGTCTTTACACAAATATGGATAGCTATCTGCGATTATCTGCTTCTTATTATTGCTTTGAATATGTATCATATTAAGCAAAATCTTTACATATTCTCTAACGTCATCGGACAAGTTCTCTTTGAGAGGACTCCGTCGAATGGACTATTTGATAAAACAATTACTAATCAAAATCCGGAAAATGACCGACAACTTTCGCTTTGGTGAAATTTAATCGGACAGTAGTGAATATACTTATGTCTCGCGCTGTATTCCCAGCAAAAAAAAATTACCAAGACATGCAAGATTTAGACTGTCTGAGCATTTAACGAACAGACAAAAACAAATTAACAAACATCGTTAAACCATGAAAATTATCAAATCCATTCTTCTCGTTTGCTGCGCATGCGCGGCGGTGACGTTCACATCTTGCGTTGGCAATGATGGGCCGACAGTGTTGACCAAAGAACAAAAGGCGGCAGCTTTCCAACAAATCAAAGGCAACTACACTGGCAAGTTGGTTTACAAAAATCCAACTTCCACCACCGCGTCAAAATTAGACTCCGTCGATGTCAAATGGGAAATGCTGACAGACTCCACCATGCGCATCAATAATTTTCCGACCGCCCCACTGGTCAAGAACATAACTAACAAAGAGATAAGCGCCGCCCTTGCCACACTCCCACCCCAAGCGTTAAACTGCATGATAGACATACGGAAGAACGACCCATTGCTCTTTACTGTCAATCCCAAGCCTTTAGAATACAACACGACGTACGAGGGCAAGGCTCATCACCTAAAAATACTGTTCTTTATCAATACCAATGGTTCTTTCGGTGGGTATATCCCAGCCAAAAAACGAATCCAAATCCAGATAGTCGTCGCCTCCGTCTTTGTGGATGGCAAGCCCAAGCCTGAGCTTATCAAGGGTTACATCCCTGTCGTACTGGATGGAAAGAGAGAGAAATAAAGGTCAGTTAAAACAACCCATTAAGTGCCAATAATAGCCCAAGACACCCAACTTGGCAAATGGCAATTATGCGGATCACATCTCCAAGGCGTAAATACCATTCATAACATTACGGATGTTTACAGTTTTGGGCAACAATAAAGCTTGCGGCGGAGCAAGCGCCATCTGATCTAAACCATTTTAAACACACAGCCCCGTTTTTCGCGACACGCGCGGAGACGGGGCTTATCGTACGCGCCAATTACAAAACAAGGACGCCCCCATGGCGCATGCCACAATCCGCCAGAGGATATATACAAAAAAACGCTTGAAATTAGCCACACACAGGGTTAATTTCAAGCGTTCTTCCTTACAGTCTACCTTATCCTGCAAGTGGAGCTGGCGGGAGTCGAACCCGCGTCCAAACAGGGAAATCATACGCTTTCTACACGTTTATTCCAGCCTTCTATTTTCGTGTGACGGCAAGACCTGGACCACCAACCGGCACCTTATCCTCTAAATTTCACCCTTGCATCGAGACCTACAAGAGCTATTTCCGATTTTTCTGCACCGCTAAACCCTCAGATTCGGAACAACATCCTTGGAGCGATGTCTCGTTCCATCACCTTGTGACGGAATTAAGCCAGTAACTTACT
>CAMPYS010000087.1 GCA_946998295.1 uncultured Prevotella sp. | reverse complement strand
AATTCAAAATGATTCACAAAAAAAAGATGCACCAACTTAAAGTTGATGCATCTACTTATAAATTCTCTACTAAAAGATTTATCTTTCTTTCGTTTCCTTGCCATTGAAATATTTTTTTTTGTTGGCGACAAAGGTACTGCATATAAAATAAATTTGCAATACTCATTTGTAGGTATCTTGAACCATGATGTTTTTTCGATCAGAAGCGAAAGGTTTTCTCTCTTTAAATGATAACACGCAAAGACATATTTTTGTCCTTATTACAGGACGGTGACATGCGTACAAATACCTTTATGAAGGTGCAATCACTACCCGTCCAAACATGTATGCGGAACGCCAATAAAGCATTTGCATCTGCTACAGGCAAATTACAATATCTCTTCACTTACTCCTTCATAGAATTTCTTTTGTAAAGAATTAATCATCCTTCTCTTCCTTTTTGATGAGTTCAATGGCGGGTTTTCCCTACCTGAAAACTAATTGAAAGTTGAACGGAAATTGAATGAACATTGAACGAACAATCAATTTACCCCTTCCTAACTGCTTGATAATCAAGCATGGCTCCTTTATATACTAATAATACTAATAATACTGATTATACTAATTATCCGTCGTCGAACGTGCGTGCGAAAATCGTCGTCGTCGATGTAAATATTTTTTTAATAATAAGAAAAAGGAAACGCAACGGGAGCAATTCGCAATAGCAAGGAGGATAAGTACCAATCGCATGGGTATTAGGCTGAAATAGCATGGAGTTTGCCTGGCGGCAACCTACTAGTGAATGCAACATAAAATAAATGCAAGACAAAAAAGTTGGGATTCAGAACATCAAGTGAGGAATTTTTCTTAAATTTGCAAACGTACTTGCATTTTATTTTGAAGTTGGAATCTACCATATAAAATTATAATATCAAAACGAACATTATTCAATTGTTTTGCGTATTTTTATAGTCAACAAGCATTAATCATAACCAAATAAAAAGAATTATGAAACAAGTAATTAACCCCATTGGACAGGAAATCAATACTATAGGTAAGGTAATTAACAACAAGGAACTCATGCTTGTACACATGCATCTGAAAAGCGGAGAACAAATACCTTCACACGACCATATAGGACGGGAAGTATTCTTCACCATAGTGAAAGGAACTGTGGAGGTTACTCTTAACGATACCGAAGTACATAGTATCAGCACAGGCACTGTTCTACATTTCCCCGGCGAAGCTCATGTAAGCGTAAAAGCTATAGAAGAGAGTGATTTTTTCGTTTACCTCATCAATAGACAATAATGCTATGGATATGAAAAAATATTTGCCGAGTGTAGACCTTGAAAAACTCAGCAAAATACTCGAGATCAAAGAAGCATACCAACGAGGAGATATTTCATTAGAAGAGGGCAGATCCCGAATAAGAAAGCAAGTTGGGAAAATCCGCCCTTATGAAATTGCATTGGCGGAACAGGAACTCAAAACCATAGAAGAGAACGAGTGTCATAAGGCGGATATTCAAAAGATGATTGAGCTGTTTGATGAAGTGATGGACACCAGTCGCCCAAATCTTCCTCTTAATCACCCTATCATGTGTTACTACAGAGAGAACGATGAAATGCGTCGCCTTATGCTCTCTATAGAAGATCTTGTTCAATATCCGATTATCAAGAAACAGTGGCTTGAATTGTACGACCAAATAGCGGCTTTTCGCACTCACCTTTCACGTAAGCAGAACCAGCTCTATTCCATACTCGAACAGAAAGGATTTGACCGCCCCCACGACCACGATGTGGCTGCTCGATGACTTTGTGCGAGACGAAATACGTGATGCTAAAAAACTTATTGAGGAAGGTAAAGAAGAAGAATTTTTGGCAATGCAGCCTACCATTGTGGTAGATGTGCGGGATCTTTTACAGAAAGAAGAACCTGTACTATACCCAACTGCTTTGGCAATGATTACTCCCGAAGAATTCGAACAGATGCGTTCGGGAGATTACGAAATTGGCTTTGCATGGATTGATGTAGAAGGATTCCAAAATGCGGATAAAACAGTAACCCCGCCAACAACAGTTCCTGACGGTTTTGTCTCAGAACTATCTGCACTTCTTGGTAAATATGAGCTTGGAGGAAACGACACAGACCGAGTTTTCGACGTCACGACAGGCAAACTTTCTCTCGAACAAATCAACCTCATATACAAGCATCTCCCTGTAGATATATCTTATGTAGACGAAAACGAACTAGTTCGCTTCTATTCAGATACCAACCACCGCATCTTCCCACGCAGCAAGAATGTTATCGGACGTGATGTGAAGAATTGTCATCCGCGCACCAGCGTCCACCTTGTTGAGGAAATTATAGCCAAATTCCGTTCGGGTGAGCAGAATAGTGTAGATTTTTGGATTAACAAACCAGGTGTGTTCATCTATATATATTATGTAGCCGTGCGTGATGCAGAAGGAAGATTCAGAGGTGTACTCGAAATGATGCAAGATTGTAGTCGCATTCGTGAGCTTCAAGGTTCACGAACACTGCTAACCTGGTCGAATGATACACAAGTAGTAGAATCAAAGGAGGCGCAAAATTGTACTCCAAATGATACGTCTGTTACAAAAGAAGACTTGACAATAGAACTCTCTGCCGACACTCGCTTACAGGATTTGTTAAAAATTTACCCACAGCTACGGAAAGATTTGCCAAGTATGAACTCTGCTTTCAAAATACTCAATTCTCCTCTTGCACGCGTCATCATTCCTAAAGCAACTATTGCCATGATGAGCAAACGCAGTGGCGTTTCTATTGATGACATACTTTCTATATTAAAAGAACTTATCGCTAAATATAAATATAAGAGTGAGAAATAAATTCCTTATCTCAGAATAACTGAAACGAGTAGGTTAGGAAACGAAAGTTTTCTAACCTACTTTCGTTTCCTAACCTCACACACAACCGTACGTGCCGTTCGGCATACGGCGGTTTAATTCGTTTTTATTGCTGTCCATCTCCTTTTTCGCCAGAAGTGACAGTAGCTGCGGTGATGATTCTTTCATCACTCATAGCAATATGCGTATTATATCCAAAGAATGAAGAGTTTGCTGTCTTGTGTCCAGTGCGAGCATCCTCATCCTTTGAAGTTACGCCTCGTGTCTCTGCGTCAGAAATGGTTTCTTTCAACATGTTGAGACGTTCCTTCACGACAGGAATGTTAGCTGTTACTGTATTCGCATCCACGGCCAAGACAAGCGCCTTAGCTGCATGCATGATAGAAGAGTATTTCTTCTCTTTAGGAAGCTCGGGCAATTCAATAATATTATCTACAGATTGAACGACCTTGATGACTGCCTTGCTATAATATTCCAAATTCTTTGCTGCACTAATAGGATTGGAGCGTGCAAGCGTATGGGTTGCATCAACGATAATGGTTTTGGATTTGAGAACACCTAATTCTATGGCAATGGAAACAGTCTTTTGGATGAGCAAATCCAACAACTCTACATCCTTAAAGCGGAGTCTGCGAAATTTGGTCAAGGAACTGGGATTGATTAAATTTGTCTCCTTAGGAGTCAAATCCAAGAAGTACTTAAACGACATATCATAACGAGTACGTTCTACAACATCAACGTCCGATATATTATAAATCACTTTCAAAAGGAGATACTTAAACATACGGATAGGACTCTCTGCCGTCCGCCCATTGTCATGACAGTACTTATCTTTCAATTCTTGATACACAAAACTAAAGTCCACCAGATCCTTAATCTGTCGGAGTAAGTTGTCTTTGGGGATAATCAAGTCATATAAACTTGAGTAATCACTGAATGATATGGTTTGTTGTTGCTGTAGCATAATCTCAAATTATGTATAAAGGTACAAAAAATACCGCACATATGCAACTTTTTGATACATAATTTCAAAGATCGAATATTAATCCTCTTTATCTTAATTAGGGGACTTTTTCAGTGCCCTCCTCGTGTGTCTGCCCCTTATAGCACTTGGAAGGGCGGCTGTCCGCTAAAAATTTG
>CAMPYS010000086.1 GCA_946998295.1 uncultured Prevotella sp. | reverse complement strand
AGTTTCAGAGTACAGAGCAATAGTTTCAGAGTTCAAAAGCAAAGCTTCATTGTATCCAACACGTAATGAAACTAGAGTACGAAAAAGGAAGAGGTGCTTCATTTGTCAGAGAATCAAGCGGTACATATAACTTGAAACATGCTGAGACAAGTAAAGTGAAATACGATCTTGTTGGAAAAGTTGCAGAAGGCACTACCCTGAGAAGAAAGACAGTAGGGGCAATTCTTGCTGGTCTTCGCATTGATAGGCTTTATATGTTCAGGAATAATCTGGAAGAATTTATTACTAAGGTGGTTCGACTGATTAATGAACAGAAAGTAGCGATGATCGTTGAGCATATTTCATATGATTCTATCGAGGGCAAATATGATAGCTCAATCTTTACGGCAGAAAAAGATACCCAGAGCTTCGATAAGGCATTCTTGGCGAAGAGGTCCATCCAAGATTATGTATTTACGGATGGATCAGCAGAAAAGAGCATGGAGCGTTGTTTCACAGAGGATTTGGATGCAGCAGAAGAGGTATGTGTATATGCAAAGCTTCCAAGAACATTCCAGATACCTACACCGGTAGGAAACTATTCTCCAGACTGGGAAATTGCTTTCTATGAAGGAAAGGTAAAGCATATTTTCTCTGTGGCAGAGACCAAAGGAACCATGGATAGCTTGAATCTGCGTCCAATTGAGCAGGTCAAGATTTAACGAAATGTCCGCAAGTAATGTCAGATATCACGACGTTGATATATACCAGAGCTTGCTAGATGTGATGAAGACAATGAGTTAGGACGGTGGAGCTAATGACTAAAAAAGTATCAGATAATACTAATGATGCATATGAACAATTTGGAAAATGGCTTATCAAGCAACCTTTTTGGCTTCAAGATGCTACATATAGAATCTATACAGGAAAAACAATCGATGAAAAACAAATAGATCGGTATGCGGATATGTGTATTGATCAGCATAGGCAGCAAGATCTTCAATATGAGCATCTTTCTGTAGAAACAATAAGAGCAGAAAAAGAGAATAAAAATATATCAGTTTTATCTTTATCAGAAATCAAGAGTGTTAATGCATTGGCAGAAGATACCTCGTTAGAGTTTTCTGAGAGCGGTGTTACTGTAATATATGGATTGAATGGTACAGGGAAGTCTGGCTATATGAGAATCTTCAAAGAATTAAGCGGATCTCCATATGAAGAAGCAATACAGCCGAATGTGTATAAAAAAACTAAAGGTAGTACACCTTCCTGCAAGGTTAGAATAAAAAATGAAGGCAAAGAAATAGAAGAAGCATATGATTTATCAAGAGGAATTCAGTCTTCTATTTTATCCGCATGCGATGTTTTTGATACACGAATTTCGAATGCATATATTACTTCATCTAATAAGGTGTCGTATCAACCTTTCATATTTACAGTTTTATCGAAACTGGCTATTGTAGCAGATGAAATATCTAAAAGGATTGATGAACGTGAAAGCCATGTCCTTGATAGAACAATTACTATTCCAGATGATATAAAAAATCATAAATGCATGTCGTGGTTAAAGGAAATAAATAAAGATTCTAAAGTTCCGGAAGATTTCATTGAGTGGACTGAAGACGATCAAAAGCAACTTGAGGAGATACCAAGACTTTTAGACAGGGAAAAGGTTAAACAGCAAGTTGAAATTATTGAAAGTAGGGTAAAGTTAATCACTCAGGTTCTTAGGGATTTAGAAGAGGCAAATCGTAAACAGGATGCTGCATCCTTGGGAGAAATGGTTTCTGCCTGGAGTGAAACAAAAGAAAAATACGATTTATCTCGAAAACTGTTTTCAGAAAAAGCAGATATTCAAGATAGTGTAAGCGTAAATGTAAAAGCATGGAAAGACCTTTGGAAATCAGCAAAAGATTACTATGAATCATTTATTTTCGAAGATAACAAAAATCATTTTGGAGAGGAAGGATCAATTTGTCCACTTTGCCATCAGTCGATTTATGGGAAAACTCAGGAACGAATAAGTAGTGTTAATGAATTTATTAATGGTAGTTGTTTGAGTGATCTGGAAAAGACGAAAAAAGAGCTAATAAGCTATAGAGATTCGATTTGTAAAAGACAATATAGTAGCGATGTAGTTCAGCAATTATTAGAAGATATGGACAAGAAAAATCTTCAAAGTATAGTTGATACATATAAGCGAATTGAAGAAATAAAACTATTGTCTGATGTGACAGAGTTATCATTGAAATTATCTGAAGTAGGCTTGGAAAAAGCTATTACAAGTTTGAAATCCATTCTTTCAGCGCTAGAAGAAGGGAAGAAACCGCTAGTTAGCGCCCTCGAAATAGAAGGAAAAGAAGAGTTAATAAATAGTTTACAGGTGTTAAAATGCAAAAAATGGTGTGTAGACAACTTATCGACGATACAACGAGTTATTACAAATCTGAAAAAAATTGATGATTTGCAGTGTTCAAAGCAGTTTACCACCACTAACAAAATCACGAAACAATCAAATGTGTTGGCAGATTTATTGATAACACAAGCTTACATCGATCGTTTTACTAAGGAATTAAATATTCTTGCCCCACATGTTAAAGTCAAGTTAAGCAAAGGAACATCACAGAAAGGGAATTCGCCTTATAAGGTGAGTATTGATTCTGACAGTGGGATAAAATGTAAGCCAGAGGATATTCTTAGTGAAGGTGAACAAAGGATTGTTGCATTGGCGGCTTTCTTTGCAGATGCAACAGGTAGGGTCGATAGTACTCCTATTATTATTGACGATCCTATTTCATCACTTGACTTGAATTATGAAGAAGCGGCAACAAGAAGGATTGTAGAATTGGCATCATCTCGACAGGTAATAGTTTTTACACATCGTATTTCTTTACTTGTCGGTATAGGAGAGGTCTGCAAAGCGAATAATGTACAAATGCAAGAGGCACATATTCGAAGTGCTAATCGTGGAAAAGGTATACCGGAGTCTGAAGAAGTTTATCATGGGAAAATCAAAGCTCAGCTAAATGCGTTAAAGGCAAAAGTTGTTAGAACAAGAAATATCGATTCTGATTTGCCAGAATATGATGATGCTGTAAGTAGGATATGCCAACAGTTCAGAATTTACGTTGAAAGATCTGTGGAAGATGTACTTTTATTGGGAATGGTGCATAGATTCCATAGAAGAATCATGACAAACAATAAAGTAATGAAGATATCACAGATTAAAGATTCTGATTGTCAGATGATAGATGATATGATGACCAAATATTCTTTTACAGAGCATTCTCAGCCAATGGACAGTATGCCTGTTCAGCTCAATTTGGATGAAATTTACAAGGATATAGATTCATTCATATCATGGGTAGTTGAATTCACAAAGCGAGTTGGCTGAAAATCTAGAAGGTTAACGGACTGATTTCTAACGTATAACTTATTCAGAGGGAGCAATTCATGGGGAAAAACAAAGCTGATTTGCAATCGATTCAAAAAGAAATAAAACCGTTCCCTTGTAAGGAGTGGTTTTAGAAAGCATATACTGATCCTGCAGATATGGCTCCTGTTTGTAGGCTTATACGAAGAAAGCATGACAAGGTAGATATTGCCCCAAGACCAAGAGATGATGGGAAACCATATCTTGTAATCAAGGTACATGGATTTCTTTCGGGTGGAGAAGTAAAGATTAGAGGTTCCAAACAGGGGAGGTGATTAGCATTGCGGATGCTATCATGGATAGAATATTCTCAAAATTTTAAATCATGGGCAGAGAGTACCAGAGAAAGTTACGTAAATAGGATTGATGATTTCACCGATGCTAATCACGTGGAGAGTGTTGTTTTGATGTCAATGACTTAATGGGTGGGTGCATTTTTGCCCTTGTGTAGCAAGGCTTAGCGGGGGCTATCGTTAAAAGGTTTAGCGTGTGGCGGCTTTAAGCTGGGTTCTCGCGGTTTTTGAGCGCAGTTTTGCTGTATGAGGAAACATGTCGACGCTCTAGGGTCGAGTGCACAAGATGGATAACGTTAAAAAGTGCACCCACTTTGCACCCAGCTTTGTGAAATAAGTAAGACGATAGTTAAGTTG
>CAMPYS010000085.1 GCA_946998295.1 uncultured Prevotella sp. | reverse complement strand
CAGTGGATAAATCCGCCGTGGAATACTACCGTAAACTCTCCGAACTGACGGCACAAATCCATAAGATTGGCGTGCTGTATAACCAGACCGTGCGTGCCATCAACAGCTATCATAGCGTGACGACTGCACAAATCTGCTTGAAAAATTGGAGAAACTTGTGTAAGCAATAAGTTCTATCCATAGTTGATGCAGAGATTGAACGTATCAAAAGTACCCTAATCTATCCAGCTTGTTTAAAGAATAAAATCCTTAGAAATTCATTATATATAGTTGCTATGATACGAAGATCGTTCTAAGTATTCAAACATATGATTAGCCATCTTAAAATGTTCTCTTATTCTTCCTACATTTTCTTGATTGCTTATTGTTACATCAGAGTACCCAAAATCTTTTTGCTCAGAGATAAAAGGGTATATGACCATCTTTGTTCTTGCTATAGCAGATAGTATACCATCAGCAGTGTCCTCTTCTTTGAAATCATAAGATAAAATTCTCTCATATAGAGAAGAGTAGATTACAATGAACTGTGTACACCAGAACCAATCTACTTCGTAAAGGTGGAAACCTCTTTTAATAGCTCCTCCAAATCCTCCGATACCTCCAGAAAGTATATCGGCTCCCATCTGGAATGCCAACTGCATCTCTGTCATCAATAGTTTGGGAGAATAATTCTTCGTAAAGTAATGGTCATCCTCACATAGAGTAACAAATTGTTCACCCTTTTCTGACGCCATTCTGACAATTCTTACAATACTTTGCCATAGTCCCAATCGGCTATTACTATTGCGACTTGCATTGACAAAATGTAGTTCGAACTCACTACGTTTATTAAACTCAGAAACAATGTGTTCTCTTCTATCTTTTCGCTCAGGAAGGTTGATAGCGTATATAGGCATATACATATCCACACAAGGACATACTTCGTTTATGAGCATTTCCATTTTCTCACCCCAAACTTTCCAATTCAAGCGTTCTTCATATTCTTTCTGCGCATTGCGAGATAGTTCTTCTATTTTTTTAGAACTGATAATCTCTTGTATCTTTGCAGCCCACACATCGGGTTGCATATTGCTTTCAAACAAATATCCAGTGATGCCATCTTTAACAACATGATTAACACCGCAAACATTGTTAGTTAACACTACAATCCCATTAGCAGCAGCTTCACAAAAAACTATACCATAACAATCAAATAAGGTTGGAGCTAATAATATATCGGCACTTTCTAACAATGAAATATAAAGTGCATTATCTTCTTTTGAGCTTTTGTCTAAATGGGGATATATGGTTATATTAGGATCGTCTAGAGTATATTGTGGTGTGGAGCCTACGATTATTAATTTACAATCTATATTTCTGCCTTTTAAGTCCCTATATATGTCTATAACTTTATCACCACCCTTCATTGTCCAATTAGTACCAACAAATAACAAGTTCCAGCACTGTGACGTCTTTTTCGATAAACAAACTGTATCATGAGATATATTAGCACCGAATTCTATTGTATGAACATCTTCTTCGCTTTTACCATAATAGTCAATGGCACTATTCTTCGCCCAAGGAGTTGGATAGCTTATCTTGGTGGCGTTTGCTATGGCAAGTCGCTCTATTTTATCGCACTTATCAATAATTTGTTTATCTGTAATTCCCATATAGGCATTGAACAATTGAAATGTAGTATCTCCGATATAAATAATAGGGATTTTTGTTGCCATATAAGCAAGATAAAAATAATCACGGCAAATAATTAAATCATAATACGTTGTCTGAAGTTCAATTGAAATTAAAGCTCCAAATTCCTTGGCATAATCTTCTGCATGAAAGTTATCATAACTACCATACAAATCATGATGGTATGCTTTCATCTTAGCATAGAGTTTTCCACCAATCCATTTAATATGATGTCTTTTAGAGAGCTCATGATGCATATAATAAAGCGTGCCAGACCAACTGTGAATGTCTGTAGGGTTTAATGAGGAAAGAAACACGATGTTCATATTTATTTTTTATTAAAGATTAATCTTACAATACATTTCTTTTCTTTGTGGGATCTATTCTTGTTGCACACATTCAAGATCTATTTTTATATTCCTCTCCCAATCATATAGCATATATTGTCTAAGTAGATAATAGTCATTCCAACAATCACCTAATGCCTTTATATGGTCTAATTCAATTTCTTCTACATGTTGATTCGCTTTTAGGACGGTTTCAAGATTCTCTTTTCCTATGATAAATCTTTCTTTACTCTCTTTCTGCAGAGTATGAGCTAATTTTCTATTCTCTTGTATCAGTTTCAATGTTTGAAGATGTAAGTTATAGTCCCTATACAAGAAATGTGCCTCACGCCTAATTTTAGCATCAATATCTTCTTTTTTTTAATATCGCTTCATGTAGCAATTCCTCTGCATACTTCAAGTTTTTTTTTCTAATTCCCCAGTCTATTAACGGGATTGTAATCCCCACCGAAATAACGTCCTGCCTAAGCGGACTTTGGTAAGACTTACTTAAATTCTCAGATGTTTGATTTAAGCCGATAGAGAGATCTAAGGACATATCGGCATATCTTTCTTTTCTTGCTTTATCTATTTTTTGCTGAGCTAGAACTATCTCTAAGCACTGTTTTTGAATTAATTGACTATTTTCTAAAGAGTAACCAATAACATCATCAACACTTAAAGTAATAGCTTTAGGACTATTGGGAATTTCAAAATCTATATCTTCATCCATAGGAAAATTCACAAAACTGAAAAGTTCCATTTTTGCAATACTCAATTTGTTTTCTAAAGTAATAACCTGCTGCTCTGCTTTTAATTTTTCTACTTTTAACTGTAACAAGTTGCTTTTCGTCAGTCTTCCTAGTTTTTCTAAAAGAATGCTATGATTAAGTATCGTATCACATATGTTTATATTTTCTTTTCCCAAATCAAGTTGCTTTTGAATAGTAAGGATATTATAAAAAAGTTTGCATGCTCGTGAAGAGATTCCTTCAAGTTCATAAGCTAACTGTGGGGTAATGAGCTTAACTCTTAAATTTTCTATTTTCCTCTCCCACTTATATGAGTTATAGCCTAAAAGTTTTTGAGTGTAGCCTAATCCTATAGGTACAGTCGTAAATTGTCTCGTATTATTAGGACCAAAAGAACGGTATGCAGAAATATCGGAATATAGAAATAAGTCTCCTCCTGTAAAGCCAATTTTTTGTTCTATTATAGCTTTCCCATAGGAAAAAAGGGTTTGTTGAGGGCGATAAATATCTTGATTGCTTTCAGGCAGATATCTTTGGATAATATTACGATTGTAATTTATAGGTCGCAAAGCTAGTTTTAGTAAAGGTTTATAACTATATTTATAAATTTCATAATTTAATTTCGCTTTTCTATATGTTACTTCAGCTTCTTTGGCACTATTAGAATTTTCCTTAACCGCTTCTATTATGTATGATAAACTGATTTTTCTTTTATTTTGCGCATAGCATACACTGCTGATTAATATAAAAGTGCAGAGCAGAATAATCTTATATCTCACGATTGTATGGATACTATTCATTCGTAATAACAGTTTTATTACGGACGAGGACTCGATATATTTGTTCATAAAATTCTTCAGACGTTAATAGAGATTTTACATATAGCTCACTTAACACGTTACTATATGTATTTATTAAATCTCTATTCTCACTCACTCTTTCTAATAGATTCACTAATTGCTCTCTCTTAATTTTACATGCTGTCTTAAATTGCTCTTGTGAATATTTATATGAAACTTGACTTTCTGAAATACGATATTCAAGCAATGGAATCGGCAGAATATAAGCAGTTCCACCCATATTGGCTATATCAGTCCACAATTTATAATCTTCTGCATATAAGTAGTCCTCTTTATAAGAAATATTATTTTGCAGAAGAAACTGTCTTCTAATCATGACCGTGGGATGAGCTATGGGATTTCCTAACAGGAGAGATTCTGGAAAATTCGAAATATATCCAGACTTTCCATCTGCAATATACTTTTTGGTATCCATCTTCAGCATATAAGAAGAACACAAAGTTACATCTTGATTGTTGTCAAGAAAGAATACCTGCTCTTTTAATCGATTCGGCAGCATCTTATCATCAATATCCAT
>CAMPYS010000084.1 GCA_946998295.1 uncultured Prevotella sp. | reverse complement strand
AGTGGAAGGTATCTGCACAGCTTTACACTGCACGCCCAACGATATTTTGGAATTTGTAGCGGAGGGGAAATCTAAATGATTAATATAAGAAAGCTTGAATCAGAATTATGGGAATCTGCAGATTTATTGCGTGCAGGTTCCAATTTAACGTCGAATCAGTATTGCATGCCTGTGCTTGGACTTATTTTCTTACGCTACGCATATAGCAGATACAAGATGGTTGAAGCAGAAATCTTAAAAGGACGCCCATCTCGTGGTGGACGAGTTATGCCTGTTGAAGCAAGCGACTTTGCAGCTAAAAGTGCATTATATCTTCCTAAGGAAGCGCAGTATGATTATTTGTTAAATCTTCCTGAAGATGTTTCTGCTGCAGGACTTGTTAGTAAAAACGGTCACAGTATGAATAGTTTGGGAGAAGTGGTTAATAATGCTATGCAGCTCATTGAAGATCAGAGCGAACAGTTAGTTGGTGTACTTCCTAAAAGCTATACAGAATTTTCTGATGAGATTTTATCGGAACTTCTTCGCATATTTAATAACTCTGCTCTTGATGAAGTTGGCGGAGACATTATCGGAAGAATCTATGAGTACTTTTTAAATAAATTTGCAAAGAATATCGCATCGGACGATGGTGTTTTCTTTACGCCTAAGTCTCTTGTAAAGATGATTGTTAATATTATTGAACCTACAAGTGGTGTATTACTAGATCCAGCCTGTGGTTCTGGTGGTATGTTCATTCAGTCCGGGGATTTTGTAAATGCTGCAGGCATGAATGCTAACAATACGATGACCTTCTATGGTCAGGAAAAGGTTGAATATAATGCTCAACTTTGTCTTATGAATATGGCAGTTCATGGACTTACAGGTGTTATTAAATCTGGCGACGAAGCTAATACTTTCTATAACGATGCTCACAACCTTGATGGCTGTTGCGACTATGTAATGGCAAATCCACCTTTCAATGTAGACAAGGTAAAGGCCGAATCATGTGAAAGTGCAAAACGTTTGCCTTTTGGTATGCCAGGAGTTAATAAAAATAAAGAAGTTGGAAATGCTAATTATCTTTGGATTTCGTACTTCTATAGTTACCTTAACGAAACAGGTCGTGCCGGTTTTGTTATGGCTTCATCTGCTACCGATAGTCAAGGCAAAGATAAAATTATCCGAGAAAAACTTGTTAAAACTGGCCATGTAGACGCCATGGTTAGTGTGGGTAATAACTTTTTCTATACTAAATCATTGCCTTGTTCCCTTTGGTTCTTTGATAAGGGGAAGTCTGATGCTATCAAGGACAAGGTTCTTTTTATTGATGCAAGAAATTATTATACAGTCGTTGATCGTACGCTTAACGAATGGTCTGAATGGCAACTTAAAAATATGAATGCGATTGTATGACTTTATCGTGGAGAGATTGATAAATATTCTGCTCTTCTCGATGAATATCGTACTGCTCTTGGTAGTGATAATCCTTTTGCAGAACAGGTGCATGAACTATCTGAGAAGGCAAAATCACTTCGCGCAGAAGCAAAGAAAGAAGTCGAAGCGGCTGCAAAGCGCGAAAAGAAAAAGACGCAGGAGGCTTATGATACAAAGCTTGCAGACCTTACCGATATGCTCACAATAGCCAAGGAAGCAAACTGGCTCTACGAAAAATTTGGTGACGGCGTCTACGCCGATGTTCTTGGCCTTTGTAATGTGGCGTCTATTTCTGAAATCGAAGAAAAAGGTTGGTCACTTACCCCAGGGGCATATGTAGGTGTGGCACCCGTTAAAGATGATGGCGTAGACTTTGAAGAACGCATGACTGAAATCCATCGTGAATTATTGTCTTTGCAGGCAGAATCAAACGACTTGATGAATGCCATCTCACAGAATATGAAGGAGATGGGGTTATGAGTTATAAAGAAGAATTATTAGGTGATTACATTGATATACTCTCTGGTTTTGCTTTTAAAACAAAAGATTTTGTAGATAAAGGTGTACCTATTATTAAAATAAAGAATATTAGTCCTCCTTGTGTAACATTAGATGACTTAACATATGTTTCAAATGAGGTGGCTGAAAAACAAAAGAAATTTATTCTTTCTTATGACGATGTATTGATTGCTATGACTGGATCTCATATTAATCAGTGGGCATCTGTAGTAGGCCGTGTTGCAAGAGTAAAGTATTCTAACAAAACATTATTAAATCAGCGTGTAGGAAAAATAACTATCAAGAATAATGCCGAAGCTGATATAGACTATATCTATTATTATCTCTCTCTGGATACTGTGAAAATTGAACTTGCTGCTAAAGCAGGAGGTGCTGCAAATCAAGCAAATATAAGTCCAGCACACATTAAAGGTCTATCTTTTCCTTGCCCTGATTTAGCAACGCAGAAAAAAATAGGTAGCACACTCAGATTCTACGATGACCTCATTGAAAACAACCAGAAACAAATCAAACTTCTCGAAGAAGCAGCCCAGAGACTCTACAAGGAATGGTTTGTTAATTTGCATTTTCCTGGCTATGAAAATGTGAAGCTTGTCGATGGCGTGCCTGAGGGATGGGAAAATGTTCCCCTGCGCAATATGATTTCATTTGATATCGGAGGAGGCTGGGGCAAAGAAAACATCAAGGAAAAGAACGAAAAGCCAGCTTATGTAATTCGCGGCACAGATTTTTATGGGATCACTCATGGTGACATGTCTTCCATTCCGTTTAGATACCATACTGAAAGCAATCTTTCAGCAAGAATATTACAAGATGGTGATATTGTTTTTGAGGTGTCTGGTGGTAGTAAAACAGAGGGCGTTGCAAGAACATTATTAATTAGAAATGAAATGCTCGAATCATATGGCAGTCCTGTCATATGCGCGAGTTTTTGCAAACTGTTAAGAGTAACTGAACTGCCATATTCTCAGTACGTGTATGATACTTTCCAATTTCTCCGTTATAGCGGGAAGACAGCTGAGTTTGACAAGAAAAGTGCTAGCAGTATTGTCAATTATCGTTGGAAAGATTTCTTAGCTCAGCAGAATATATTGGTTCCACCACATTCAATTTTGGATACTTATAATTGCCTAGCAGAAAGTTTTTATCATCAAATAATTAACCATTCAAAACAGATCGAAAGCTTAAAAAATGCCCGTGACCGCTTATTACCTAAATTAATGAGCGGAGAAATCGAAGTGTAGGGGGGATAGCAAATGGCAAGAGGCAAATCAGTTAGAAAGCTATTACTTGATTCGTCAGAGGCAGCATTATTTGCTGGAATAGAAATTCATAATAAACCACATGTTTCATATAGATATCCAACATCTGTTATTCTCATAATCAATGCATGGGAGTTAGTTCTTAAAGCATATGTTTATAAATTCATTGGGAGAAAGGATATATATGAAGATAGGAAAAGTGGACATACTATTTCGTTTAAAAAAGCACTTAGTATAACCAAAAACCATATTAACACTAAAACTTTTTCGGCTGTATATGAAAATCTTATTCTATTGAATGATTATCGAAGTGCTAATGTTCATTTTTGTGAGAAGACTTTAGATCCTGTTATATTTATGCTCATTAGTAAGGCTGTCCTAAATTACGATGAGTTTGTAAAGAAGTATTTCCAAAAGGATATTACACGAAGTGATAATTTGATTATTTTGCCAGTAGGATTTAAATTGCCTTTTGATCCGGTGGAATATTTAAAACAGGACCATGGAAAAGCACATAATGATTTTGTGAATACTGTTGTTCAAACAGTACGAACATTAGCTGATGATGGGATAAAAGAGAACATAGTAATTGGTTTTGATGTATATACTGCAAGTCAAAAGAAAATAGAAAATGCTGATTTGATTGCCGCAATAGACCAAGAAAATGGAAATGTTGCACTTACAAAAGCTATTCGATTAACAGATGATCCCAAAGCACCAGCAATAAGAGTTGAACAAACATTATTGCCATTAACGTATCAGAACATAAGGGAGAAAGTTAAAGAGAAGAGACCCGATATCAAGTTTGGAAAAGTTTTTAATGTTGTAATGAAACGAGTAAAACAAGATAAAAAATTATGTCAAACAAATTATCTCGACCCAAAAAGAAAAACGGGTAGTAAAAAGGATTTTTATGCTGAAGCTGCTGTTGATATGGTAATAAAGTATTACGATGAGGAGGTGGCAAATCATGAGCTATGATTATTCAGAGAATATCCTTGTGCAGGAAAGTGCAGGTAACTTACTGCGTGATGAACTAGGCTGGGATGTTCAATTTGCCTATAACACAGAAGTGTTAGGTAAAAATGGCACTTTTGGTCGAGAAAGCTATAAAGATATTCTGCTTGTTCGTTATTTTAAAGAGGCACTTAAAAAGTTCAATCCGTGGATAAATGACAATCAGATCATTGAGGCGCAGCAGGTTTTAGAAAAGAGATTGTCTACTTCTTCACTGCTACAGGTGAATGAAGAAAAATATTGTTTAATTCGTGATGGTATT
>CAMPYS010000083.1 GCA_946998295.1 uncultured Prevotella sp. | reverse complement strand
AAGGACTCGATCAATTTAGAGAGCATATGCTTGCAAATACACACATAAGTCAGCTCCATGATTTTATTAATCCCGAAACCGTATTCCCTGGTACAAATAATCGTGGTGGTGTTTGCTATTTCTTGGTTGATAAGGAATATAATGCAAACATCTCTAAAGGTACTCTAGTAGTAACACATGAAAATAATAAAGTTAAGTATAAAACCGTTAGAAATCTCAATACTTTTGACTCTGGAATATTTATGCGTGATTCGCAAGGTGTTACAATAGTTAATTCTATTATTTGCAATAAAAGTTTTTCACCTCTATCAGAATATATTTCTTCTGCAAAAGCATTCGGGTTTAGATCGTTCTTTATAAAAGACAAAAGATTTAAATCATCAAAAATCGGTTTATCTGATCCTGTTACTTGTTATGGTAGTCGGGGAACTGTAGGATATGTAGAACGAAAAGAAGTAACTACAAATTCGGACAAAATTGATTCTTGGAAAGTTTTTGTTCCAAGAGCTAATAACATTGGAACAGAATTAAATGATGATAATCAAAATTCTTTTTCTGTTGGATATGCCACTATATGTACAGAAACATTTTTAGTTATTGGCTTGTCCCAAAATTTAAATGAAACAAAAGCATCAACCTTGGCAAAGTACTTACAAACTAAATTTGCTAGATTCCTCCATTCGATGGCTAAAATAAGCCAAGATGCTACAAGAAGAACTTATCGCTTTGTGCCAGTTCCTGATTTAAGTAAAGATTCACCAATTAATTGGAACTTATCTTTAAATGAAATTGATGAGCAGCTTTTCAACTTTTATGGTCTAAACGAGGAAGAAAAGCAGCATATCCGTAACTCTATAAAAGATATGGAATAGTGCGATGTATGCCATGGAAAATAAAAGCAAACTAATCCATTTACTTGATGCTCGCGCAGATTGTCTTTTATACACTTATCGCACACAAGAAAAAGCTTTCTAATAAAACTATTAAACACTAGGACTTCAGATGATTACAGATGTAAATATTTACCCACATGTTCCATTTAATAGAGATTCTGAAATGTCGAAATTAGACAAAATGCAGCCAGTATGTTTTATATTTGGATCTAATGGGTCAGGGAAGACTACAATTAGTCAGTTTATTAAAGATAAAACCGATGAGAATTCCGACAATATAACATGGGATGAGAGTTCTGATACCAAGGTATACGTTTATAATCGCAATTTTGTTAGAAAAAATTTTTTAAGTGGTACAACAATACCTGGTGTTTTTACTATTGGTCAGGAAGCAGTTATTGCTAAACAAGAAATAGAACGCTTGTCGAATGAAATTGAGAAAGAATCTGAAAAACTAGAAAATCGCAAAAAAAATTTAAAGGATGCAGAGGAAGAAAAGCAAAGTATTGAAAAACAAATTGCTTACAAATACTGGGAAATCAAAACTTCACTTCCAAAAGATTTAGACAAACAGTGGGCGAATGTAAAAGGTAAGCAAGATTTTAAAAAACTTATTGATGAGAATATTGAAAGTTTGAATCCAGATGAAGTATCGCCAGATATTGAAGAACTTGCTAAGAAGGCAAAAATTTTGTTTGATGCAAAATCTCAACCTCTCAAACTGCCTATGACATTTGAATCTAGCTCTTTGCTTGATATAGAAAATTCGGAAATATTTACTAAGAAAATAAGTGGAAAAGAAAGTAATAAAATTGGAAAACTAATAAAGCAGCTTGAAAATAGCGATTGGGTATCAAAGGGTAAAGATTATTTAAAAGGAGATATTTGTCCTTTTTGCCAGCAGCATACAATAACAAAAGAATTTATAAATGAATTTAATAATTTTTATGACGAATCTTATAAAAAAGATATAAATGAACTTGAGAATTCAGCCAATAATTACAGGCAATATTCACAAGTTCTTATTGCTAATATTGAGAACCAAATAAAAGATTATAATGAATATACTAGTAAAGATTTAGATTTTCAAATAGAATTTTCAGAATTAAAACGTATTATTGGAGATAATATAAGCCAAATCGAAAAAAAGATTAATGAACCTAGTGTACTAATTAATATTGCAACCTCAAAAAATGTGTGCACTAAACTTAAAAAGTTATTTGAAAACCTTAAAATTAAAGTTTCTGAACATAATGCCTTAATTGATAACAAGAAAAAAGAAAAAAATAAGGTTTTTGAAGAACGAATTAAATATGTTTCTATAACTGCTAAGCATGAAACTAGCACATTGCACAAGAACCTGCAAAAAGAACAAAAACGAATTGATGGATTGAATGAAGCAATAAATACAATAGAAAATAAAATTAAAGAATATGAACAAAAATGCAATATCGAAAAAGAAAAATTCATGAATAGTAATGATACTGCTAAAAAAATTAATAACTTATTAGAACAATTTGGTTTTTCGAATTTTAAGATATCTGTATCACAGGAGGATAAATCCTATTATATTGTGCGAAACGATGGAACTCCTGTTAACGATACTCTCAGCGAAGGTGAAATGAATTTCCTTACTTTTCTATATTTTTATCAACTTATTAAAGGAAGTTTAAATAAAACAGATATTGATAGTGAACGCATTGTTGTAATAGATGATCCTATTTCAAGTATGGATGCAAATGTGCTATTCATTGTTAGTTCTCTTGTTCGTGAACTTGCGTATGAGGTTCGTAAAGGAAAGTATAAAATAAAACAACTTATAGTTCTTACGCACAATATTACATTCCATAGAGAAGTTACATACATACGCGCTAACGAAGGGAATTCAAAAACCTCATATTACCTAATAAAAAAATTAAATGGATATTCTATTATTGAACATTGTTCAAAGAATCCAATTAGTAGCACATATGAACTTCTTTGGCAAAACCTATTTTGCAATGATTGCAATCCGATGACTGCGCAAAATATATCTCGGCGCATAATTGAAACATTTTTCAATTTAGTAGGTATATCTGATGTAAATGAAATTATTTTAAGAATGAAAAGTCCTGATAGAGAGATTGCACAGTCGCTTATGTCTTGGGCAAATGCTGGATCTCATAATGCACTAGATGAAGGTGATATAGTTGTGAATACAAATGAATCTACAGAGGCATATAAAAATGTACTTAAAAAAATCTTTACTGAGTCTGATTATAAGGCGCACTATGAAGAAATGATCAAAAGGTTATCGAGATAAAAGAAAAATTCATGAATAAATGATTTGATTGTTCATATATATACTACAGGATTATGTGATAGTAGTGAGTGGTAGTTTATTTTGTAAATACCAAGCAAAATTAGATAATAAAACTATCAAAACAAAAGTAGCCCTTTAATAAATCATATGTTTAGTAAAATATAGAAAGTTGACCAAGCTACAGCTCTTATGTCTTGATTTTTTAGAGTTCTAATTCTTGTTTATCTATGCTTTAAATATTGTTTCTAGTGTTAGTAGTCCAAAAGTCTGTAACGCTAATATGATAGATATTTTTGAAATAAAACTAGCCGTATTAGTTTTTAATAATAACTCATATGCAAGTGTATCAAAACTGTTATTCTGTATGCCTTTACAGAAATCATTTATTTTTTTTTTTACGAGCTTCGCTAAGATCTTTTTTAACGTATGTCATACCAATCATAAAAGATGCAGACGCGCCGAGTCCCACAATAATTTTACTTCCACCTCTTATTACCTTCTCATGTTGAAAAGTCATGTCTCCAGATTCATCAATAAACCTGTGAAAATCTTGTAGCTTATATTTTTTAACCATCTCTTTTTTCATGTATAGATTTTACCACATGAAAGTTAATGAAATTATTTAAAATTATCTCTGCCAATAACTTTTTCTTAAACGCGGATACTAAATCATTGATACTTTTAAAGCTATCACATGAATATAATATATTTCAAAAAGACATATTGATGGAGAAAATATATGAGTTACGTTGCAGATAAACCTATTGAAAAAGTTGATGATGATTTATTAGGAAGATCCGATTTTGCCAAACAATTTGGAAAATCGATTTGTGAGTATGATAGCAAAGATGGTCTTGTAATCGGCTTGTATGGAAAGTGGGGTAGCGGCAAGACATCTATTATTAACATGGCAATATCCGAGATTCCAGTAGTCGAAGCCCAAAAAATAGAGAATGAAAAATGGTATTCAAGAGTATACAAAAGAATCAAAAAAATTTTTACTTCACAAAAAACTGAAGAAGATCAATGTTATTATCCAATAGTTATTAAATTCTCACCATGGAATTATTCCGACAAGAACAATTTAATCAGTTTGTTCTTTCATGAATTGAAGAATAAATTAGGCGTAGCTAAAGGAGAGGAGAATAAAGGAAAAATCGGAAAGGCTATAAGTCAATATTCCGATATTATTGACGTTTTATCATTTATTCCAGTAGCTGGGCCTGCAATTGCTCCTATATTGAAAACTATTTCCAAATCAAAAGGAGCTAAATTGATGCAAGCTCCTAGTTTGTATGAAGCTAAAGA
>CAMPYS010000082.1 GCA_946998295.1 uncultured Prevotella sp. | reverse complement strand
GACAAGGTAAAGGGAGAGTAAAAAAGAGGATGTATCAATTTTGACACACCCTCTTCTTATTGTAATAAATACATAAAGATAATTGTATGAATCTATCATATTAATTATTTTTTTGTACTTTTGTATTACTAATTAATAAAAACACAGACTAATTTATTAAATTTATGAAAGAATTGAACATAGAAAGTATCAAAAGTAATTTTCCTAATGGGCTTAATATAGAAAAGGAATGTCTACTTTATGATAAGACAACTGGATTACCAACGCTTCAAGAAACAGCACGCATGAAATGCCTTATATTAGCTATATGTACTGAAGGTTATATACAATATAACATTGATACAGAAGAAAAACATGTTAGCAAGGGGGATCTTATGATTATAAACGAAGGGCAAGTTATTAGCAATTTTAGTAAATCTGAAGATTGCGATGCTATAGTATTGGCAGTATCAAAAGACTTTTTCCAAGAAATAATAGCTGGAATAAAAGAAATATCTAAACTGTTTCTCTTTGCGAGATTACATCCAGTTTTCCATATTAACGACAGACTTATAAAAGAATTTACCAATTATATCCAATCAATTAAAATAAAAATATTAGATTTAGATCATAAATTTAGACGTGAGGTTGTAAGCTGTCTTTTAAAAGTATTAATATACGACATGTGTAATGTTATATATTATATGTACAATATAGAAGAAAGTCAAAGAACAAGAGCTGAAATAATATTTTCTGATTTTATAAACTTAGTTGAACAAAACTTTCGCAAAGAAAGACGTGTTAGCGTATATGCAGAAAAACTTTGTATTACGCCAAAATACCTATCTGAAACAATAAAACAAATAAGTAAACGTACACCAAGCCAATGGATTGATTATTATGTAATGTTAGAAATACGAGTAATGCTAAAAAGTACAAAAATGAGCATTAAACAAATAACAGAAAAACTAAACTTCCCTAATCAAAGTTTCTTAGGAAAATATTTTAAAGAACACTATGGAGTAAGTCCATCTAAATATAGAAAGAAATAGATTTTAACGACTAATAATAAAGTGATAGTAATAGTTTTATATAATCGGATACAGCTAATTTAGTGTATTCGATTTTTTTTGGTTGCAATAACTTCTAAAGCAATAGACGCTAATTCTGCATACCATTCTTTTCCAAAGAGACGAGTTAAAGGCTCTTCTAAAAACTTGTAAACAGGCAATTTTAAGTCATTACCCTTTAGCACCGCACTATTACATATTTGCCAACGATCATAATTCAAACCTATTAAACCATTAGAAAACTTTTTCATTCTTATTGGATAAAGTGAACAAGAAATTGGTTTAACAAATTTAGTCTTACCTAAGCGAAAAGAGCGTTCAAGACTACACAAACAACATCCTGAATTATCATAACAAGTAAATACACAATCTCGTCCATTAACGATACTTGTTACTATATCACCATCTAAATCGGTATAAGCTATCCCCTGTTTATCTATTACACTTTGAGCTGAAGCAGAAAGATCATTCCAAACATTATCAAGAACATCTTCAATATTTGATATTTCATCTAATGAAACAGGAGCACCTGCATCACCCTCTACGCAACAAATACCCCTACAAGCATCTAAATCGCAACAAAAATTTTCTATAAATATACTTGTAGACACTAACACATTTCTAACTTGAACTATAGGGACTAAATTTCTATCCTGCATAAAATAATTCATAAAATGATATTTCCCTTACCAAAATATTGGTTTAAATCCATAATAGGTTAAATATTTATTACAAATAGAAAAATGATGATTACCAAACCATCCCCCTCTATTAGCTGATAGAGGAGAGGGATGGGCAGCTTCTAAAACTAAATGCTTGGTAGTATCTATCAAACACTTTTTAGAACGTGCAAAAGCTCCCCATAACATAAATACGACATGCTTTTTATTAGAGGAGATTGCACTAATTGTTGCATCGGTAAAAGCATTCCAACCTAAGTTTTTATGACTATTTGGACAATGTGCTCTAACTGTAAGAGATGAATTAAGTAACAAAACACCTTGATTCGCCCAAGATGTTAAATCACCTGACTTAGAAATTGGAATAGATAAATCATTACTTAATTCTTTGTAAATATTTATCAAAGATGGTGGCAATGCTATTCCCTCAGGAACAGAAAAACTTAATCCCATTGCCTCCCCATCATTATGATAAGGATCTTGACCTATAATGACTACTTTTACACTATCAAATGGACATAAGTTATAAGCATTAAAAATTAAATTGCCTGGAGGAAAGCATTTACTTAAAGCATACTCACTATGTACCTTATCTATAAGCTCCAAAAAGTATGGTTTGGAAAATTCAGCTTCCAATACATTAAACCACGATTTTTCTATTTTTACCACAAGAACCTATTTTAAGATATTTATACTTCAATTTTGTTTTTATTCAGTCCTGTACACAAAATAATAGTAATTAACTTATATCAAGATACATATATATAACTTAAAACTACTTTATACCTTATTTCTTTTTAGGCATTCTAGCGACCTTCAATGTTAGCTGCTTCTTGTTATTAACATTAATACCTTTTTGCTCAAAAGTCAAGAAAATCTCACCAGAGTTAGTGAAGTTTGGATAATCAGGACTCGAGGTATCTAAACTTATTTTTACTTCTACAGTAATAATACTGTCGACAGGATCACGTTTAACCTTACCATATTCAACTTTTAACCATTTACTATAATTAATATCCGTAACTTCTTCTCCTTTTCTCTTCAATTTATATTTAACGTTTGTCAATTTTAAAGGCAAATAAATAGTAGCAGAATAGAGAATAGGATGAATTTTTTCTTGTCCTTTCACTTTACTAACAATGGCATATTTAAAACTCGGTATAGAAATGGAACCAGAAGTTTTGTTTTTCAAATACAAATTTATACGTTTCGTATCAGCGTTGCCAAGAAAATAGTTTTCAGTTTTTCCTTTATAAGGAGCTGGATTTATAGTATAAAGGACATTAGCACCTGCATCCCATTGATTTTTATCCTTAGTCATCAGATTTATAGTTAAACGCAATTTTTTAAATGGCCTATAATCAGTATCTTCACTTTTAGTAGCATCAGCAGAAACTGAAAAAGATTTATCTTTAGCTAAATAAATAATAGCTTTTGCATCTTCAGTAAGCTGTTGGGGAATCATGAACATTGTTAAATTGTCTTGCTTATTAGTCTTACTTTCAGAAACTCCTGTAACTTGAGTACCTACATCTTGTGTCGTCTTAATATTAGGACATCTTATTTGACACTTCTTTATATTTTTACCTTCTGGAGTCCATGAAAATCTATTATCAGCTTGAACCGAATTTGAAAGATCTACTTCGCACTTTCCCTTTACTTTTACTCCCACAATTTCAATTCCGCATATACAATAGCCCGTTGGTACACCTGGCCCAAGAGCAAAATTTACAGATGTTAAAGCATGATGAAGCAGTAATTTCTTAGGAACATCCTGATTAGCCGCAGATGGCATAGTAAACATCTCAGTTTGTCCTATCATTAAATCTTTCTGATTTACTTCAGCGGTATCTATAGAATAATCTAAAGTATATTTAGAAGCACCTATCTTTTTAATATTTATATCTGAATTTTTAGGTCGTGGATAAACAGCAACTAACTGTACATGTTCCATATCTTTAGCTTTTAAAGAATCTATGGAAATATTACCATTTTTATTACATGCACCATTATCAATTAAATTTGGAATTAACCCTAAAGTAGCATCTTTTTTACAAGCATAACCATATACACCTATAACATCATTATCAGACATAGTACTAATCGACTTCAACATAGTTCCACGCGTAGAAACATCTGATACAAATCTAAGTTTCAGATGTGAAACTGATTTATTAGTATTTGGTTTATTAGTATTTATAATATCATCGAAATTTTGTGAACATGAGAGAAATACAGACACTACTAATAAATAAATAAATAAATCTGAAATTCTCCTATTATAATATTTTTTCATGATTAATAAAATATTTTATTAATAATTCGTTCAAAAAGTATAAACTGACTATCTATACCTATACAATAATATAATACACTAATTTTTTAAGAAATCTGGCAATTCACTTTCATCAATCTCTTCACTCGTACCATCGGCATCCACTTCATCTGGATCAGGCCATTTATCAACATCTGGTTTTATATTAATTTTAGTAGTAGTAGCCAGTAAATCTGTTTCATACATATCTTCTATAATAAATTCATGACACGTAGGCGAAAAATAAATTTCCTTTTTATAAACTTTTCTCATTTTGTAGTATAATTTTATATAAATTTTCTTTTAAAAAATATCAAGTATTATCCCTATACTCTCCCAAAATATTCAATTGCAAAGATAATATATTTTTACCCCCCCCCGTATAATAATTAATATTAATTAGAATTAAATAAGAAAAATAAAATTCTTATGCACAAACTATAGTATATACAGAATATAATA
Organism: uncultured Prevotella sp.; assembly: GCA_946998295.1. Classification (GTDB taxonomy): domain Bacteria; phylum Bacteroidota; class Bacteroidia; order Bacteroidales; family Bacteroidaceae; genus Prevotella. The sequence continues at coordinate 79 of CAMPYS010000082.1, read as the reverse complement.
TATACATACAGAGGTAAATAAAATAAAAAAGCATCTCAGTTAAATTAACTAAGATGCTTTAAATAAAAAAGGCAGCTAC
>CAMPYS010000081.1 GCA_946998295.1 uncultured Prevotella sp. | reverse complement strand
CACATCTCCTGGTGCACAATACACCTCAATCGCCAATGCAGTAATCCGAATCATAACGGTAGCACCTATCGGTGAAGGCTTTTCTTTCAACGATCGAACGACACTTGGATTCAAACATTACGCTTATCTCTTTGAACAAACAAATCTCAATTACCGACGCAACGGCTTTGACCTTTTCGTGACACTAAACTATGAGAACTATCGTGAGCGTCTATTCTATGAAAACAGCATTAAACAATACTTGCCAGCAACAACTATCGAACAACACAATACGGGTAAAGAATTCTCCAAATATCCTGTCTACGCAGGAAAGATTGGACTCAACTATAACCATAAGACGCAGAGTTTCGGCATGTTTTACGATTTCAAGTTCAAACCTTCCATGTCATCTGGTCCATCAGAGAACTCACGTTATAACGACAATTTGTTTAAAGAGCGTCTTGACAACACATTCACCGCCAATCGCCATAATCGCCAACATTTGCTGAGTGCCTATTATTTAGGAACCGTGGGCAAATGGCAATTGTCCGTAAACATCGATGCTTTGTGGCAAATTAACGACCGTAATACAGACGAACAGGAATTGTCATCACTTTATCCAGCGCGCAGCTTTACGACAGCAAGCAATGTCTGCAATCGCTTAATTGCTGGCAACGCAACAGCTTCTTATCCAGTATGGAAAGGTGACCTGCGCTTTGGCACAGAGTTCAGCAACATACACCGTACTGATCTATACGTAGGTAGCACAAGCTATATTACCAGCAATGACAACCAAGTTGAAGAAATTACAACTGCTATGTTTGTCGAAAGTAACCAGACTTTTGGTAGTGTATCAGCCAACATAGGCTTGCGGTGGGAATCCACTGGCGCTAAGTTCTACCAGTTTGACGTATACTCGCCAGATCAAAGCCGTACGTATCACAACATTGCTCCTACGGTATCGCTCTCGTTTCCTGTTAGAAAGGTAAAGATGAGCCTATCTTACACGCGCAAAACTTCACGCCCAGCCTTTGAACAACTAAGTTCCGCTGTGAAATATATCGATCGTTACACCTACGAGTCGGGCAATCCCAATCTACGCCCTATTTATCGTGACTATCTCTCGCTCTCATCTTCTTGGAAGGAACTTTTTGTAGAACTGGAATACACCTCCACCAATAATTACTTTATGTGGCAGACAATTTCCTATCCTGGTAACTCCGAGGCTACACTGCTGACCATGCAAAATATGCCACGCTTTCATTCTTTCAGTGCCATTGTCAACTATTCGCCTACATTCTTCGGATGCTGGCATCCTGTTTGGACGGCTGGTATCACATGGCAGGATTTCCAGCTGACACATCATGGTGAACCAATGAAGCTCAACCATCCGTTGGGCATTTTCCGATTTAACAACAGTATTCATCTCCCATGGGATGTGTGGCTGAACGTGGATGTCTCCGTCCGCACCTCAGGCAATGGCGACAATGCCTACATACAAAGCTATTGGATCAATAACCTTGGATTGTACAAGTCTTTCCATAATGACGCATGGAGTATCAAACTACAACTCAATGATCTCTTTGGCACATTACGACAGAATTTTATCACCTACGATGCCCTAACACGTACAATGGTGAACAAATTCTACGATACACGTGATTTCTCCGTCACCTTTCGCTACAACTTCAATGCTGCCCATTCTCGGTATAAGGGGAGTGGTGCTGGTAATATAGAGAAGAATCGGTTTTAAATAGCATCTTATATTTTTTTTAGGACATCAAAAACAGCATCTTAAAATTCTTTCTCAAAAAGTATAGTTTTCTATCGATAATGAGTCACAATATATAGAATTATATGTTTACAATTAATTTATAATTATCAATCATAATGGTTACTGAATTAGTCCATAGTTACTGGTCTAAACCTTATTTTAGACCAGAAGCAGATAAAGGAGGATGGAATAAAAGATTATTTCATTATATGAGTTGTGCGTTTAGCTGTCTAAAATTCAGCGAGTTTCATAAAATTAATCTTGTGACAGATAAGCATGGAAAAGAATTATTTATCGATAAGATTGGCCTTCCTTACAATAAAGTGACAACCTCATTAGATGAGCTGAATACTATATATCCAGAATATCTTTGGGCTATTGGTAAAATATACACATACTCTCTGATAAAAGAACCATTCATACATGTGGATAATGACATTTACATATGGAAACCTTTAAAGAAACAACTATTTGAATCCAAATTAGTAGCACATAATTTGGAGGTTTCCTATCCTCATAACAAACAATTTTTTCAAGATATTCTAAAAAAATTTCACTATGTTCCAGATCTTCTTAAAGAAGCATTTGTTAAAACAGACAGCATTATTGAGATTAATGCAGGGATTCTTGGAGGAACTGATATAAGTTTTTTTCAGGAATATTGTAAATTGGCATTTGATTTTGTGGATAAAAACATTGATGTTATTCGAACATTAGAACGTCCTGGTATGTTTAATGTTATTTACGAGCAATTTCTATTTTATGCATTGGCTCAGTCCAAAAATATAAAAATTGAGTACTTGATAGATGAAGATGTAGACGAACATTTTCTTGGTTTGACAGATTTTTGGGAAACTCCCCATAGACAGCAATACATTCATGCTGTTGGTGCTTATAAGACATGGTATATTATTGGAGAACAAATGGCACATCGATTGTACATAGAATATCCTGACTACTTTCAACGAATATTAGATTTATATAAAAAAGGTGAACTATGAATTATCCTTTATATTTAGCAAGTGATGCCAAATATTTTCTTAATAAATGGCAGTCCGAAATTGGTCGTATAAGAGAAACAGAAGTTTGTATTGTACGCCAGAACCTCAAAATGCTATATTCATCATATAATGTGATGGATATTTCCATTATCCCCTCGCCTCTACTTGAATTAAGATCATATCTAGTAGGAGATAAAATTACACCTCATGTAATACTTCCCAAATATATTGCTACTGGAAATTTGGAATTTTATTGGGCTGAACTTTCTGGAGTTGATTTATTTCTTACTTCGCTATGTAAATACAATCATCCTATAAGTGGTAATGAAATTCACAGAATAGCATGCGACACAACTGACATGAAGCAAGATAGGTTATACTCTCGCCTGAATGTTGTTATTCGCAAATTTTTAAGTTATCAGTATATCTCATTGAATGTATAATAAGGAGATATATAACTTATGATTCACATAATACTAAATGAATAAGTCGTGTTGTTTCTTTTAGGAACTAATTATTCTAAAAAATAACAAAGAGAAAAAAAGATAAATTCGAAGATTAAGGCCTCACAATAAACTCTCGTTATTCTTTGGAGAATCGTATTTTTTTTGTACTTTTGTAGAGTCTAAGTTAAATTAGGCGCATCAAAGAAAATCGAAATTATAAATTTGTAAAATAAGTAATTATGTCACAGCAAGAAAAAAAGATAGCTTTAGCTATGGATGCTCAGAATTTGTTAGATACTGAGATGCACGAAATTAAAGGTGGTTACGATTGCGAAACAGGATGTCGTCAATCGTGTTCCACATCATGTTCAAATAGTAGGTCTAAATAATTTAAACTTATCAAAATGTCACAAGAAGAAATGAAAATAGCATTAGTTTCAGATGCCCGAAATCTACTGGACTCTGAAATGCACGAAATTAAGGGTGGCTACGATTGTGAAACAGGATGCCGTCAATCGTGTTCCACATCATGTTCAAATAGTAGGTCTAAATAAATTAAACATTATCAAAATGTCAAAAGAAGAAATGAAAATGGCATTAGTTTCAGACGCCCAAAACCTCCTTGATTCTGAAATGCACGAAATCAAGGGAGGTTATGAATGTGAAACAGGATGTAAGGTTTCTTGTTCTGTTTCATGCAGTACTTCCAAATCTAGATAAAAAGATGCAACAAATCTTATTATAGGCGTGATGACATAACTCTTCACGCCTATTTAGTAATTAGGCATATGAAGATATTACTTAACCCCGCATATATTCTTAAACCTGATGGCGACAGTGTATTGTTATTAGGACGCACTGGCCTATATTCATTATCTGCAACTGCAAATCTTTCATTCACAGGTGTTATACATCCTCTTCATGCAATAATTCTCTCTTTCATAGATGGGAGCGACTATGAAAGTGTTGTTTCAAGAGTAATAAATTTTATACCTGTTGAGAGAAAATTTGTAGAATCATTTATTCTTAAGCTTATAGATAATCCAGATGATGTAGGATTTGTGTACGAAGGAGTAACTATCGGTTTCCCAAAAAATTTAATTATTTCTCGTTTTAGCTATAAGAATCCTTTCCATCGCTATAATCCATCAGATTTTATTATAGATCGATTTAACCTGAAATACCGTCGTCATAAAACAGTATCATTTATAACTTTAATGTTGAATAACATTTGTGCGACACAGTGTTATTATTGCTATGCAGACAAACGGCGTCCTACCAATTGCACTCTTCCACTTTCTAAAATTCTTGAACTTATTCAAGAAGCCAAAAGACTTAATGTTGTAAGCTTTGACTTAATTGGAGGAGAAGTGTTCTTGTATCCACATTGGAAAGAATTACTCTTTTCATTAGTAGAAAAT
>CAMPYS010000080.1 GCA_946998295.1 uncultured Prevotella sp. | reverse complement strand
ACAGAAAACATGCTCATACATGGAGATAACCTACTCGCACTAAAAGCGTTAGAAAGCAAATATGCAGGTAAGGTGAAATGTATTTATATCGATCCACCTTATAACACGGGAAATGCATTTGAATATTATGACGACAATCGGGAGCATAGTATTTGGCTTAATTTAATGAGATCAAGACTAGTAGTACTTTTTAATTTATTAAAAGATGGTGGAAGCATATGGGTTAGTATAGATGATATTGAGTCTCATAGGCTAAGAATGCTTTTAGATGAGGTTTTTGGTTCACAAAATTTTGTGGCGGATATTACATATGAACGATCTGGTAGCGCTGGATTAGGGCAAGGAGGCTTATTTGTTAATAATTCAGAGCATATTATGCTGTATTCGAAAGGTTATTTTGAATATAACGAAATTCTTGGTTCAACTCCTCTAGAGCTTAAAACTATGAAAAGATATAATAAAGTTTTAGTTAATGAGGGTAAACGTGAGTTAGTTGCAACAGAAATATCTAAATCAAACGGATTACCAATAAAAATATACAAGCATACTGATTTTGAAATATGTACTATTTCATTACGTGATTATAAAAACAGAGAAAAGGAAATTAGAGCAGAATTTGTAGAATCTTTTGAAAAACTTTTTAGGACAAATAATGTGCAGAAAGAAAATAAATTTCAAAATGATTTAATGACAAGAATGGATAAAAAATATCTATATACTGTTGATTACACTCCAAGCAGAGGTAAATACAAAGATAAAAAAACTACGTTATATTACTATAATTCAGAGTTATTTGCATGGTTAAAAGATACTGCATTTGTTGAGAATAATAGAATTGTTAAAACGAACAAACTAACAACGGTATGGAGACATGAAGACATACCCAAGGCAGATTTGGCTAATGAAGGTGCTGTAGATTTTCCAAGAGGTAAAAAACCTGAACAATTAATTAAACGTATAATAAGCATTTCGTCTAACGAAGGCGACCTCGTCCTTGATTCTTTCCTAGGATCCGGCACCACAGCAGCCGTAGCTCATAAGATGAACCGACGCTACATTGGCATTGAAATGGGTGACCATGCGTACACGCATTGTAAAGTTCGTCTTGATAAAGTGATTGATGGAAGTGATCAAGGTGGCATTTCAAAAGCAGTTAATTGGCAAGGCGGTGGAGCATATAAGTTTTACGAGCTCGCACCAACACTTATTAATAAAGATGAGTTTGGCGAATACATTATCAACAAATCCTATGATGCTGAAATGCTTTCGTCGGCTGTAGCTTTACATGAAGGCTTTACCTTTGCTCCTGATAGCAAGATATTCTGGAAACAAGCCAAAGGGAATGAAAACTCATATCTTTTTGTTACTACAAGGCATATAACCGCTGCTTACCTTGATACTATAAAGTCAACCATGCAAGAAGATGAATATCTAATTATCGCTTGCAAGTCCTTTGAATCAGGGCTTGAGAGGCTTTACCCAAATATTACTATTAAGAAGATTCCACAGATGCTTCTTAACCATTGTGAATTTGACCACGATAATTACAACTTAAACATTGTAAATCCGCCAGTTTATGAAGATGAAGATGAGGAGGATGAGTGTGATGAATGATAAGTTTCCTCAATACACTACCAACTATATTTCGGGTGTAATGTCGCTTCGTAAACCACAAGAAAAGTCTCTCAAAATTTTAGAAGAAGTAGTAAATTCTCTTAACATGCATAAAGGCATGGACCTAAAAGCTGCGCTTGCAAGCGTTCGTTCGCTTTATCCTATATGCACGGACTTTGAGCGAGATTTTATGTCACTTACCTTTGCGCTTGCTACAGGCGTCGGGAAAACAAGGCTTATGGGAGCGTTTATAGCATACCTATACACTCAGCACAATATTAAGAACTTTTTTGTTGTCGCCCCTAATACAACTATTTATGAAAAACTAAAAAGAGATTTATCTGACCCGTCTAACCCTAAATACGTATTTAAGGGCTTAGGTTGTTTTCACACACCACCTGAGATTATTGCCGATGATGACTATAAGTCACGTCAGATATCACTCTTTCCATCGGATATTCGTATTTTTGTATTCAATATTGACAAGTTTAACAAAGAAGAATCAAACATGAAGAAGATCAATGAATTCATAGGTGATTCTTTCTATGAGTATTTATCTAATTTGCCTGACCTTGTTGTGATTATGGATGAGTCGCATCACTACCGTGCAAAACGTGGCATGAAGGCAATCAATGAGCTAAATCCTTTGCTTGGATTAGAGCTTACTGCTACGCCTATTGTAACGAGCGGCTCTAAGCAAAAACCCTTTAAGAATGTTGTTTATGAGTATCCTCTCTCAAAAGCTATTGAGGATGGTTATACTCGCACACCGTTTGCTGGAACGAGAAGCGACATCAACTTTTCCAATTTCAGTCCTGAAGAATTGGATAAAATGATGATTTTGGATGGAATTAAGCTTCATGAAAGAGCAAAGCGTGAACTGGAAGTTTATGCACAAAATAACAGTACGCCTGAAAATCCAGTACGAAAAGTAAAACCATTTATGATGGTAGTCTGCAAGGATACTGACCATGCTAAATGGGTAGAAGAATTTATTAAATCAGATGAATGTGCAGAGGGACGTTATAAGAATAAGACAATTGTTATCCACTCTAAACAAACAGGTGCTGAAAGTGAAGCAAACACACAGTTGCTTTTAGATGTTGAACGCTATGATAATCCTGTTGAAATCGTTATTCATGTCAACATGCTAAAAGAAGGCTGGGATGTAAATAATCTCTACACGATAGTTCCTCTTAGAACAGCAGCGTCAAAAGTTTTGCGTGAACAAATGGTTGGTAGAGGTTTAAGGCTTCCCTACGGAAAAAGAACAGGAAATGAAATAGTCGATGCGGTTTATCTAACAGCTCACGACAAATTTCAAGATATTCTTGCTGAAGCTCAAAAAGGAGATTCAATATTTAAAGCAGGTAATGTAATTAAGGTTGAAGATATTGATGATAACACTTCAATTACACAGCTTGCATTAGATTTAGAACCTTCGTATGTTCGTGAAAAAGCTTATTCTTACGGTATCAGCAATGATGAAGAGTCAAATACTCTTATTGATATCACGACTCATTTGATCGAGGCTGAAATTAATAAAGAGATGACGACTAATAAAAGTTCCAATTTGTCACAAGAGCAAAAGAAACAAGTCTATCAGCGTACGATTGATATGGTTCTCAACGAGAAAGAACTTTCGGACTCATACCAGAAAAATGAAGATCCGCTTTCTCGCTTTGTTGAATACGCAGTTGAAAAAGTACAGCAAAAAGCAAGAGAAAAATTTATCCCGATTCCTCAGCTTAAAATTGTAGATGACGGAAGTATTGAGTATGGATTTACTGACTTTGATTTAGATTTATCTGAGTTTAATTATGTTCCTGCTAAAAATGATCTACTCATTCAAAATCTAGAAGATGCATCAGATTTACAGCGTATTGAGGATGATACCATTAATTTCACTGACTATAATCCTAAAAAAGCTATTTTGGATATTCTAATAGAAAAACCTGAAATTGACTACGAAAAATGCTCCGCATTGTTGTTTAAGTTAATATCTGAAGTTACAGATTATTACAAGTCAAAATATGATGATAACGCTATGTGCAGTATTGTTATAATTAACAAAAAAGATATAGCCAACAAGATCTACAAGCAGATGCTGCAGGATAATCATTTTTATTATGATAATGAATCTATACGCTATTCTGTTACTGGAACTAGTAACCACAATATGGCTCAAACGTATACATCGAAAAAGCAGCTTAATCTGTACGATAATTTTAATGAAAATATTAAGGGAATTGTGTTTGATGGTATAAAGAAGGCAGTATTTTCTTCGGCAAAGTTTGATAGTTTCCCTGAACTTTTGTTAGCACGAGTTTTAGAAAAAGATACTGATGTTATTAACTGGCTAAGACCTGGGCAAAATGAATTCAATATCACTTATAACCGAGGAAGGCATTATGTTCCTGACTTTGTTGTGGAAACGAAGCAATACTTTTATATTGTTGAGGTGAAAGGCGAAGATAAACTCAAAGATGTCGATGTTATTGCAAAAGGTAAACAAGCAATCAAATTCTGTGAGGTTGCAAGCACATGGTCTTTTGAGAACAATAAAAAGGAATGGAGATACATTTTTATTCCTTCTAAGGAAATACAAATAACATCCTCATTCAATACACTTGCAAAGCGTTTTGTAGCTACAAATAATTAAAATATATACTCAGTATATTTTATAGATACAAGATACCGACTATGTGATAACTATCTTATATAGTCGGTATTTTTATATTGAATACCAAGCTCATACGCTTCCTCAAGCATTGCTTGTGTGTGTATATATTGCTCAGTGTTTGGAATATAGCAAGCCCCATTCGAATAACTTTTAGATAAAACGTCTGAAAATGTGGCTTGGCAAATACCACTGTAATTACCAAAAACAAGGAAAGCCTACTTCATGCAATGCGCACTAGGTAGGCTTTCTTATATTCCCGCTTAAAGGCTTTCAGTCGGTTTTCTTTTTAATCCCTTACTGAACATTCCTTTTCAAGCATGCTTTTTGGGATAATGTGATTATAGAAACTGTTGCTGGCGTTTGCACGCTTATTATTGCGCTGCTTGTACAGCAGTTCGTAGGGCACCGCGTACTAGGTTGGGAAACTGTGGTCAT
>CAMPYS010000079.1 GCA_946998295.1 uncultured Prevotella sp. | reverse complement strand
AGCAAGCAACCGCAGCAGCAAAGGCAGCACTGATTGGTAAGACCGCAAAGCACCCTATGATCGCAGGAGCGATAAAGTTTAGTATGTATGGCATTAAAGAAGCTATAAATCAACCACACAGCAAACTATATGAAAAGAATAAACTTGTAAAAGATATTGCAAGCATTATTGAAAGTGCAGAATATATGAAAACAGCAATGGATAACAAAGGCAAAGGACGTACGTTTCACTATTTTAAAGCCAATACAAACGTACATTTATACATTGTCTTAAGAGAGGACAATAATGGGATATATTTATATTCAGTGGTAGAGAAAATAAGATAACCGCCACACGGATGAAAAGTCCGCACATTGGTTATCTTATTTTTTAATTTTCTGCAAATATACAATAATAATTATAACAAACAAAAAAAATAATACAAGCAAGAACCTCCCTGCATTATTCAACAACATATATTTTTACCATTCTTATATATTCACTACACCACCACAAAAAACGGCATACAGAACGGTTATATTCGTATAGAAAAAATCAATAATATTTAATAAGACAATATATAATAATTATTATATTTGCATAATATAAACACTAAATAGCTAACTATGTATCAACAAATTTTAGAAGCCTTAAAAGATAAATTTAAAGACGTTAATGACAACGTATTAAATAGAGTAGCAAAGATAATAGCAAAGACAGCGGTAACAGCCGAGCAGGTAAAGGACGCCGTAGACGGTTATACATTACAGCAAGTTATAGACGCTTATTCAGACAGCCGTGCTACAGAAGCAACACAGACAGCAATACGCAATTACGAGCAAAAGTATGAACTAAAGAACGGCGTTAAAATCGAACAAGAAGACGGACACAAGGACGAACAAATCACAAATAAAAATATAAATCATCAGACAGGGGGGCAGCATCCAAACACCCGCGTGGGCGCAAACGCTTATAGAAACTAATAAAGCGTTAACCGAACGGCTAAACAAGATGGAGGGAGAACGCACCACCAACAACCGAAAACAGCAACTTTTAGAGTTTTTAGACCGAGAAATAAACGTTATAAAAGCGTTTCTTATAGCAGCCTTAGACGAAAGCTATAAAGACGATATAGAGGCACTACAGGTAGAGACACAAATAACACCATTTACAATATCCGATGACAAGGACACTATTAACAACCTTATAACAGCAAACGGAGGTAAACCTATTATATCCCAACGCGAAGCTATAGCATTATATGGAAAAAGCGACGACGTAGATAAAACACTACAGGAAATAGCAGAGCAGCAAGAGAATATGGACGATATATTTAAACAACAACCTGCACAGTAATTTTTTAACATTCTATCATGATAAACAACAAATGGGATATTAAGTACCTACAGACGCAAATAAAGCTACAGCACCTTATAGACACCGTCTATACTGAAGCAGCAAAAGAAGCAGCACTAATAGGTACAAATATAACCATAAAAGACCCCGAGAAAATATTCACGTTTGATGATTATCCTGCAACAAAGAACCGCGTTAATACGTTGTTAAACACATTTGCTAAAAACATTAACGCCACACTTGTCAATGGCATAAACACAACATGGGATATATCTAACAACAAAAACAACGAACTTTGCGAGAAAGTACACCGCAACGCGCAAACACCAGCGCAAGTGCTACAGAACCAAAACGCACGCGCCGCATTTATACAACGAAAACAAGCGGGGCTAAATTTATCCGATAGAGTTTGGAACTACACAAACCAATTTAAAAACGAAATAGAATTAACACTCGACGGAAGCATAAGAGACGGACTAACAGCCCCAGAAGCAGCAAGACAACTAAAACAATACCTAAAGCACCCCGATAAACTATTTAGGAGGGTAAGAAACAAACACGGCATTTTAAAACTATCAAAACGAGCTGCAGCATATAACCCCGGACAGGGAGTATATCGCAGCAGCTACAAAAACGCGCGCCGATTAGCAGCCACAGAAATAAACATGGCATACAGGACAGCCGACCACATTAGATGGCAGGAAATGGACTTCGTTGTGGGTATTAAAATAGAGCTATCAAATAACCACACGTGCTTAGATTCCAAAGGACACCCACGAGCATTTACTGATATATGCGATGATTTACAAGGCAATTATCCAAAGACTTTTAAATTTGTAGGTTGGCATCCACATTGCAGATGTCACGCCACGCCTATTTTAAAGACCACAGAAGAGATGAACGCCGACACGCGCAGTATCATACAAGGGAACGCACCGATTAAGCCTGCAGACAGCAAAAACAGCGTGCAACAGCTACCAAAGGTATTTACTGAATGGTCAAGGGATAACCAACAACGCATAGCAAAGGCAAAGAGTATACCTTACTTTATCAAAGATAATTTTAAAATAAACGGAGGAAAATTAACACCGTTATGGGTACAACGCAAGCAAGATATATTAAAACAAGCAGCACACAACAAAGCAAGAACGGAGTTTACAAACCATGATGCAAGTAAATGGGAACATACGTTTTTCAATGCAAACACAGGTGGATATGTCGTGTGGCATGTAACACGTGTGGCAAACGGACAGCGCAACAAGCAGGAAGCAGCCAAACTGGCAAAGGAGACCCACATGTGCAGGGTATTTGCCGATAATGGTTACAAGATAGAGATGCTGGAAGAAGTACCTCGTATCTCAAGTCCTGATGTGCTTATTAATGGAGTGCCAGCAGAGTTAAAGAGCCTTACAAGTTACAAACAGATAGTAAGGCGAGCAAAGCACGCAATCGAGGAACAAGGGGCAAAAATGGTGCTTTTTGAACTTCCTCTACAATCAATAGAAATAGAGAAAGAATTAGACAAACTAAGAAGACAAGGAATGAATGGTTTTTATTATTACAAAGAAGAGAAAAAAGTACATAAGTTTTAACAATGAGACAGCCACTCTTCGGAGTGGCTGAATAGTGGTCCGACTGCACCAAAGGTGGAGACCGACCTGGCTCTAATTCCTTAGAGTTGGTGCAAATATACGACAATAAACCAAATAAACAAAGAATTATGGGAAAAAATAGAGATGAAGACTTATTTGGAGATATAGGAAACTTAGAAGTACCAAATATTGATATTAATTTATTAGACTTTGTACCAGCCGACGAAGTAGAAGAAACACGCTACACACTACCAAAGGTAGCAGCAATGAAGTCCGATTATATTTGCTATGATAACGCAAAGAAATTAGCAAAAGACCTTAGACTTGACAAACAGCAACGTGCTGATGTATTTGTAAGCGGTAGTTTTATATTTGGAGACTTTATAGAAGCCTATCTTACAACTCATCGTGCCAAAGCCGTAAAGATGACAATAAGCACGCTATCTATGAACCAAGAAAACGTAGACAGCTTAAGAACACTTTTAGAATTTGGGTACATTGACAAGCTAAATGTTGTTATTAGTGCTTATTTTTGGGCATGCGAGCGAGCAAGGCTGATACCTTATATTTACAAAGAGTTAGACTATCAAAATAAATTCCAGCTTGCAGTTGCAGCAATACACACAAAGACCGTAACATTTGAAACGTTAGGAGGACGACAAATAGTAATACACGGTAGTGCAAATCTTAGATCATCTGGGAACATAGAGCAATTTACTATAGAAGAGAATCCAACGTTATATAAATTTTACAATGAACATTTTGATAAAATCATAAGCAAATATGCAACCATTCGTAAGCCTATTAGAGGAGTGAAAGCATGGGAGATTTTTACAAAGAAGTATTTTAACGATTAAAAAGCAGAAAGGAGGTGTATAGATTATGAGTACTGGATCAGAAAAATACGAGTATTTTAATTCAGTTAGATTGAGTACAGCGGCGAGGAAGAGAAGGGATGAAGCACTTAAAAATATAGATTTTAGTGATGTCCCATTCTAACATTTTGGGAGGCGGTGCAACATCATATCAAGAGCAGCACCGCCCCCCATAGTTACTATCTAAAACTATATTTAACTAAATCTAAAAAACAGCCCTGCAGACAGCAAAAACAGCGTGCAACAGCTACCAAAGGTATTTACTGAATGGTCAAGGGATAACCAACAACGCATAGCAAAGGCAAAGAGTATACCTTACTTTATCAAAGATAATTTTAAAATAAACGGAGGAAAATTAACACCGTTATGGGTACAACGCAAGCAAGATATATTAAAACAAGCAGCACAAAGGCACGCACAACGAACAGAACAGCAAATAAAAACGATACAAAAAGCATGGTTAAAACGAAATAGGAAGCAAGCAACCGCAGCAGCAAAGGCAGCACTGATTGGTAAGACCGCAAAGCACCCAACAATAAAAGGCGATGTCATATTTACAATGACTGGTATCAAAGAAGCCATAAATCAACCACACAAATATTTCATAGAGAAAAACAAAGCGGTAGTAAATGTTATTGAACTGATAGAAAAAGGGGAATATATAAAATGCGTATTAGACACAAAACATACTGGAGATATTTGCCATTATATAAAAATTGCAATTAATGGTGAACCAGCTTATATTGTTATTAAACAACGTGGTAAGCAATATTCATTTTACACAATTGTAGATAAATTAAAAATATAGAAAGAGCGACATTAACAAGGAAACAGTCCAAGTGGTCGCTCTTTTTGTAAAAGCGTTAACTTTTACACGGCAAATATACAATAATAATTATAACAAACAAAAAAAATAATACAAGCAAGAACCTCCCTGCATTATTCAACAACATATATTTTTACCATTCTTATATATTCACTACACCACCACAAAAAACGGCACACAGAACGGTTATATTCATATAGAAAAAAGAGACGGTAAAAAACAAGGAAATAAAGAGAAGATAATAGAAGTTAGTTTGTCAGTCTGAAAAGCACTAAAGCTTTTTAAAGAAAGCACTAAAGCTTTTTAAAGAAAGCACTAAAGCTTTTTAAAGAAAGCAATAAAGCTTTTTAGAGAAAGCAATAAAGCTTTTT
>CAMPYS010000078.1 GCA_946998295.1 uncultured Prevotella sp. | reverse complement strand
CTTTGTTTCTCAGACACTTGGAGTTCTTACAAGAATTTATGCTGCGGAATTAAGGGTATAGTTTATATCTCCCGATACCATTGACAATACTTTCAGTACGCTACCTATCGATTCTTCCTTTTTGAAGTTCATCGTATATCGCTTATCCAAATTGACATCCGGGGCGACCGTTATTGATACATCATACTTACGTTCCAATGTCTTTATAATCACCGAAAGTGGTTGCGATGTAAAGTCAACATTGCCTCCTACCCACGCACCATATGCCATAGCATCTACACTATTCTTGCGCATACTACCATTTCTACGATTGTAAACAACCTGCTCATTTGGCTTGAGGGTCATCAATTGTTTGTTGTCAAATACTTTCACCAACCCTTCCTCAAGTGTCACAGTGATATTCTCATCATCATTATATGAGTCAACCGTAAAATGTGTACCAAGAACCTTTACTTTCAGACTGCCCATGTTCACCACAAAAGGATGAAAACGGTCTTTTGCTACAGCAAAATGACACTTACCATTAACATACACATTGCGATTGTATGAACGACTGCTAAAACGGGCAGGATAGATTATTGTCGTACCAGCATCAAGCTTAACACAAGTATTGTCCGAGAGAATCAAACTATCTATCTTACCTTCCGGAACATAATATTGTGTCAACTCTGTCTCTTGTACATGATATTCTGCCGAATAATTCCAAGCAACCAAAGCAGTGATAATAGGCACAATAAATAGTGCGGCATATTTCATGACATTTAGCATGCGCAATTTACGACGCTTTGCATGTTTATATGCCGTGCGACGATTGCGGAAAATTTCAAGCGCATCCGACATTTCATTTTCTGATATGTCAGATACATCCTTGCTCCACAGACTACGCAACGCATCGTCTTTAATAGAAGTATCTGTATATTTTGAATTATCTGGTTGCATAATAGATTATGGTTTTCTACTAATAAGAGTAAAAAACCATAAACTACACGTAGCTATTTATGGTTAATCAATGTTAACATTACAAACAATAACAATAACTGGCGCAAATAGGCAAGCGCAGCAGATATGTGCGTTTCTACAGTACGCTTACTAATACAAAGACGTTCAGCGATCTCAGCGTTGCTCAGCCCTTCAACACGACTCATTATAAAGACTCTACGACGTTGCTCAGGCATAGCATCTATCTCGTGAAAAATAAAATCATAAAGTTCCTCGTAACACATCTTCATGTCGCCAGAGATATCATTGCCTTGAATGTCACATGCCAATTCGGCATCACAATAAACAAGCGACTGCTTCACGCAATGTATAGCTGCATTACGAGCTGAAATAAAAAGATATTTATCAAGATTTTCTATCTTCAAGAAACGCTCACGCTTTATCCATAGTTCCATAAAAAGATCCTGAACTATATTCTCTGCCTCACTTTTATCACTACAAAAGCGCATCACAAACTGTAATACCTTAGGATAATATTCCACAAACAATGCATCAAACGCCATCTCATTGCCATCGGCAAGAGCTGACATCATAAATGTATTATTTGTGAACTTATCCATAACTATATTAACCCGTTGGCGAAATTAATTTAAGTTGATAAACATGAATAAAAAGTTTTACACGCGTAGAGTCAACCAGCAAGTGCAAAATTACAAAATGCGTTTGAAGAACTCGCACTTAGGTGTAAAAAAGTTTAATTTTTATCTCGGTCTTTCGTTCAATTTCTTTTGTATGGACATAATTCTCTTGTCTGTGTAATATTCAATCGAAAATCTATTGGCGAAGTTGGCAACGAAAGAGGATGTCGCACCTATAATCCCTGTTGCAAGCACCTCAGCAGCCTCCATTCCGTATGACGAGATAAAAAGTGCAGTCCATGAAGAAATGGATAGTTACTTTAATGCCATGTCTGATTCTGCAGAACTTCTATCGGATAAGGTCCTCAAACGCCTTGGGACTATCTTCATTGAACTGTATGTTGAAGAAATTGAAAAATACTTGGAAAAAGACGAAAAAGAAAGAGAGTGCAAACGCAACGTGTATCTGCAAAAGCGAAAAGCGCAAGGCTTAATGACCATTGAGCAAGTAGCAGAATGGGCTCCACAATATTCTCTTGAGATTCAACGGATAATCCGTTACATCAGCATGAAAATCATTGATGAGAATGAATTTGTAGAAAAAGCACATGCGATTTTGAAAATATGGGGCGATGCTCTGCAAACCATCACAAGTCCCAAGTCATCTCCTCCACCCACATTGAAATCATGGTGGTTCTACAGATAGAACAGATTCAGACAAATATGGAGAAGATGGGGATAAAAGATACACAGTACATTATCGGTCGCCACTTTGACAAAGAGCACCCTCATGTGCATATCGCTTTCAACCGAATAGATAATAACGGCAAGACTATCTCTGACCGTAACGACAGATTCAGAAGTGAAAAGATTTGCAAGGAACAGACCGCCAAATATGGTTTATACTTTGCTGGTGGCAAGGAGAAAGTCAAGGAACATCGCTTGAAAGAACCTGATAAGACCAAGTATGAAATCTACCAGGCGTTGAAAACTGAAATTACTCGGTGCAGGGAATGGAAAGACCTTCTTGCTCACTTGAAAAAGCAAGATATTGATGTCCGCTTTAAGTAGAAAGGTAACTCACTGGAAGTACAGGGGATCATCTTTGAAAAGAACGGTTATCATTTCAATGGTTCTAAAGTGGATAGGAATTTCAGCTATTCTAAAATAGACTTTGCCTTGCACCAGAATAACAGGGAACACGAACAGCAGACACAAGGAATGATAAACCTCATATCTAATGTTGCAGATGCTACGAGCGAAATAGTCAACGACCTTATAGAAGGAGGATTGGATTTGTTTCAAACTCATGGTACTGTCCCTGCGGAGGTTTACAACACACTTGATAAAAAGAAGAAAAAGGAAAAACGTAAAATACATTTATAACTAT
This sequence comes from uncultured Prevotella sp., assembly GCA_946998295.1. Taxonomy (GTDB): domain Bacteria; phylum Bacteroidota; class Bacteroidia; order Bacteroidales; family Bacteroidaceae; genus Prevotella. Next base: position 2,045 of record CAMPYS010000078.1, on the reverse strand, counting down.
GGCTGATAATAATACATTTGTCCTCTTTGAGGAAATCAAAAACAAGCTGGAGACAATTTACAGGGAGCTAAAGGAGCTGAAAGAAAAGGTGAACGGTTCTGTTTCCCTCCCTGTTCAATCTATACCAGCACAAAGTGATGAGCTGAAAGAACAGGAATTGCTCTATCAGTATGAACAGCGAACAAAAGAAGTGATTAACAAGTATATTGGTGTGCAAGTGCGTATCAAGGACGAGGAGGCTAAATCCATGGACAACTTGGTGGCAAGTGTCTTGACCATGTTGCACGAATGGCAGGAGAAGAAAGAGCATCCAATACCGCAGGAACATATTCACAGGCATAGTTTTGACATTAAGTCATCGAAAGTCTTTATTACGGTGGTGGCTGTGTCTATCCTCTGTCTTATTTCTTTGGTAGGCAATTACTTCTTGTGGCAAAGCAAACAGCAATATGAAGACGATGCCTTGAAATTTCGTATCATCAGGGTATGGAGAGGTTGTGGTCCAAAGGAAATCCTATGGCTCAATGATGTGTTCGATATTCATCGCAATACTGCAACAATTAAAAGAATCAAAAAACATACAGATGATTATAATGTGGGACTGAAAGCAAAAGCAGATAGTCTAATGCAGAATAATCTACAAAATAAGAAAGGCAAATAGAATTGTAGATATAAGACTTTTGAAAGAGGAGAAAAAACTCCTCCTTTTTAGTTCTTCATACAATAATGTTTACTATATTTGCAAACAATCATATAATATTTATGGAAAGTCCAACTAATAGAATTAAAGAGGTGCTTATCGAGAAAGGGATTAAGCAAACATGGCTTGCAGAGAAACTCGGTAAGAGTTTCACTATTGTGAACTCATATGTTTGTAATCGTCGACAGCCAAGCCTAGAATTGCTATTTCAGATAGCAGAGATCTTACAAGTCAATCCAAAAGAATTGATTAACACCCCAGATGAGTAACTTTATTATGGCAGAGCATAAAACATCTATCCGCTTTTTCAACGACCGTGAAGTTAGGGCGGTGTGGGATGACGAACACAATAAGTGGTGGTTCTCTGTACTGGACATCATTGCTGCGATTAACGAGCAGGATGATTACCAAAAGACGAGAAACTATTGGAAGTATCTCAAAACAAAGTTGAAGAAAGAAAAGAACGAACTGGTTAGTGCCACTAACCAGTTGAAGCTGCAAGCTCCTGATGGGAAACAACGATTAACCGATATGTTAGATGGCGAAGGAGTAATCTTGTTGGCAAAGGCAATACCCAATGTCAAGGCAATGGGATTTCTTGATTGGTTTACTTACAGCGACAATACCATTGATGGACAGAGTAAGAAGAAAGCCTACCAACTTTTTGAGAGTGGACTCTTGAAAACAGCAGAGCCTGGTAGTATCAAATGTCTGCAACAGATTCACGCTTATCTCTTTGGAGGACTGTACGACTTTGCTGGACAAATCCGAACTAAGAATATATCCAAAGGTGGTTTTACTTTCGCTAATTGTATGCACTTCCCTGAAACCCTGCAAACAATAGAGCGAATGCCCGAAACAACCTTTGATGAGATAATGGACAAATATATTGAAATGAAAATTCGTGCAAACGAGTACCATGTGAACTCGTTCACTAATGGTAGAGTGCAGCCGAATTTATGCAACGTAGCCCATCCTTTTATGGAAGGCAACGGTCGTAACACTCACATTTGGCTTGACCTCATGCTAAAGCATTCTCTCAAGCGGTGTGTGGATTGGAGTCAGATAGATAAAAACGAATATCTGACAGCAATGCGTGAAAGTGTTTCTGATAGTACACACATCAAGGCTTTAGTGCTACCAGCACTCACCACCAAGATTCATGACCGAGAAATGTTTATGAAGGGCATTGACTATTCGTACTATTATGAACAAGAATAAGAAATAATTAGTTATGGCACAACTAACGATAAAACAATCGATAAAGGTGTGTTCTATTAATTCATAAAGACGAGTGGAAGCCGTTCCGTTATAATCATAATTTCGGAATCAAACCTCTCTTTAG
>CAMPYS010000077.1 GCA_946998295.1 uncultured Prevotella sp. | reverse complement strand
CAGATAAACTCCTATTATATTATAAATTCAAATTTTTACTCTTTTGACATCAATAAGACACTCTCAACATGAAACGAGTGAACACCAAGTATGTCAAGTAGTTGCGTTTGTATGTGGGAATATATCTATGAACTTTTTAACGATAGCTTAAGGTTATCATTAAAAGGTATTACCTCGACAAACCAGGAGTTGTTTGTACAATTGAACTCTAATATATTGCTCAACATAAATATCATATTCTATGCGAATAATAATCTATTATTGGAATATGATTCAAAATTAGATAATTACCAATTCCTGTTTCTATATCATGTCGTTGTTTTTTCCCTTCTTTTCCTTTTTCTAATCCTATCAACGGAAATACGTCAAAAAAACTATCATCCCACTTTAAATTAACAGAATGGACTAATATTCCTGATGTATTATACTTCCAACCTTTTTTCTTTCCACTTCTTGTAAAAATAATTTCATCATATTCATCTTTAGTAGATGGAATGTCAAAATTAATATCATTACTACAAGCGACTACCCCTACTCTATTATCTGCAAATTTAATCCATATAATATCCTTTTCAGAAGTTATTCCATTATATGTTTGCTTTGTATTTTTGTTAAACTTAGTTAAATTGATGTTATTTGTTTTGACAATATTGTTACCAACATAAACCTTTAGTCCATATGCTTCTATAAAACTATTTACCAATTTTATAATACACTCTATATCTATAGTTTTCGCTGCGAGTTGCTGTTTCGCCATTTCAAAACGCTTTGTTTTTCCATAATGAACTGTATTTTCAGGTCGTTTCTTATTTCTTATTAATTCTTCTATATTTATTTCAGGACATTCGATCATCATCTCACACCTCAAATTTAAAAATAATCGTGATTTGCAAATTTATATTGTGGAACAAAATTTATTCTTGCTCTACCTATCAACCTCAATAGTTGGTCTCTTGATCCAATTGTTCTATATTTTCTATTATATTTCAACACTTCTTTCAGAGTCTTAATAAAAGCACTTCTATCCATTAATATCCCCCTTCTTCATATATTTACCACTCTTAACCCTTTGATCCTTTGGTTTCTCCGCATCTACAGGAATAGCCCAATATGAGCCAATCTTTGTGGCACCAGGTATACGTCCCTCTGTGCAAAGGACCTATATTCTTCTAACTGTAATACCCCATTTTTCTGATGTTTGCTTTATTGATAAATATTCCATCATAATCTCTCCGAAAATAACTTTACAGTTACACTCGTTAACAATAGTATATTCCAAACTACGAATAAAATCAATACGCTGGTATAACAAAAATGTTGAGTTTTAGATGATGTGAATAATAGACTACTAAAAATATTGAATTTATCAATTCAATTTTATTTTAAAACACATTTTAAATAAAAAAATGTATATATTATTCACATCATATGAAAACCTACATTTTATAGAATATCCCAAATTTAGCATTAACTAAAAGTAAGATTCTATTGTATTTCCTTGTTGGTCTTTCATATCGCAGATTTTATTTTTCAGAATATCAAAGTTGCAAATTTCATCTCTAATGTCATTATCCATTCTGTAGCCATTAATCATCTCAGTCAATGTTTTCTCTTTCCCACCATTTTTTATAGTAGTGTTTACCCTTTTAATTCTATTATCAAATGGCTCCAAATTTTTGTATTTACATACTTCATCTTTGAAGTCAAATAAAGGTGTATCCGGCTTAGCATTCCATAAGATAATCAACCACATTATCGCATTATAAAGCTGCTTTGCAGTTTCATTCCACTTTTCAGGTTGTAATTTTTCACTCCCTCTATTGTCATATTCTTGTCTATTATTTACATAAGGTTCACCTACAAGAGGATTAAAAAGAGGTAACCCTTTGTGATTAATTAGTTCTAAAAAATCTCTTGCCACAGCCATGCCACACTGAATAACTTCCTTCTTGCCATCAGTTTTACGTTTAGCACTAAATACATAATATTCATCTTCAATAGTTGCTCCTGCGTCACTATGTTTTTGTTGATTTGCTAACAACTTAATATGCGCTTTAGGCTGAACTTCATAATCTCTAACAATTCTTTGTCTTGTTTCATTTCCTCTACAATTCATTTAAGTTCTCCTTCCTACTCGTTTTCGAACTATACTTTTTATTCTTTCTTCTAGCTTTTCCATTTTCTCCAATTTCCACATTGCTACGCAGTTCCATTTCTAGTTTAACCGTTTCAAATTGCCCTTTTGAAATTATCCATTCGTGATAGTTCTTATTCAAATAACGATTCTCCGATCCTACTGAATCTGCAATTGCCACATCACCTGTATATTTTTCTCGTGTGAGTGTAGATTCAATCGCTCTTTTACTCCATCGTTCTTTACCTTTCGATGTCTTTATTTTCTTCCAGTTTATCTATGATTCCACCAATACTATATCCTTAAAGATACCAGTCGTAAATTCTTCTAACAACTCTTGCTTCTTCTTCATCAATTATAAGCATTCCATTTTTATCTTTTTTGTAGCCGTAACAGGCTCTATTATATAGTCCTGATGTTCCATCCTCGGCTCTGTATTTTAAGCCCAAGCATATATTTTCGCTTCTCCAGTCATTTTCTGCTTGATCACATGCTTCAATTATACTAATCAGGAGTTCACCTTTAACAGTATCTGTATCTATCTTATCTTTTTCAAAAATAATTCTTTTTCCTGCTACTCTAATTTCTCTAATAGCTTCTAAACCTTCTTTAGCATCACGTCCAAAACGGCTTAGACTTTTGGTAAGAATAATATCTAAATTACCACGCTCGCACTCATTTATCATTCTATTAAATTCTTATCTTGTCAAGCCTGTCTTAGCAGATGTCATATCAATAAAAACATCCGCAACAAACCATGTTATATGTGCAGCTGCTAGTCATATCAATCCCGATACTTGTGCCGATAAACTATCTATCTGGACTTTATGACTTGTACTTACAAGAGTATATATCCCAACTGCATAATCTTTTATAACTCTCTGTTTCTGTATTACAGTTATATTTTCAGCTATATCTTTTCTTCCGTTCATAGAGATCCTCCACCATATTTTAGCATAATTATTCTTTAATTTAATTATAATGTTAATTAGGCTATTTTGTAATTATCAAATTTTTAGCTGAGTGCAAGTGGTTGCATTTTTTCTTGTTATACATTCCCTAGTGTCAACTCTAGTCTATGGATATGTTCCCACTCAACCATATTTTTTCTCAAATAGTAAGACTTACTCCAAACTACTGATGCCTTTTAACGATAGCATATGAGTAAGCCCTTATTTTCTACACCTTATTTTTAAGCACTGGGTGCAACTCTTGACATCAATACGACACTCTCAACTTGTTCATCATTATCCAAACTTATATTCAAGTCATCGTCTATAATTGGGAGCTTGAAAGTAATTGATTTTAGCCATTGTCCGTTAGGTTGTTTTTCTTCATAAACTTGAATTTCAGAAATCAAAGCTGTAATTAACTGTCTACGCTCTACATCATTCATGACTTTATAGAGTTTATCAAAATAGATCAGAACCTTATATATGTTATCTCCTGTGAGTTTTTCAGCTTCAATAGTCTGTTTCTTTGCTTTCGCATCAATTAGTGATGATTCTAATTCATCTATTTTGTCATACATACGATAAAGTCTATCATCTAAATCCTGTTTCCTTCTCTTATAATGCTTATCTTCAACATCTAAATTATCTATTTCCTCAATTAGCTTAAACTTTGTAGAATGACTCTTTCTCAATTCCTTTTGGTAATTATCTATTTCTTTTTCTATTTCAGAGGTGTCCACCTTCATGTTGATTTTTTCTTGCATCATAGAAGCAAATTTCGGATTACTTACAATTTTGACAATCACCTCTGCAACAGCTTCATCTAACAATTCTTATCTAATTTGCTTACTGAAAGTACACTTATGACCTCTTGTCATCTGCCTATGTTTACAACCATAGTAATAAAAATCTTTATACTTTGTGCCATCTTTCTTTTTCTTAATACACTTGTTTACAAACATTCCCACCCCCACATATCGGGCATTTTACAATTCCAGAAAGCAAGTGTGTGCGTGTATCTTTACCTTTATTAACATGCTCATATTTCTTTGCTTGAGATTTTAGCTTAACCTGAGCAGCTTGCCAAACTTCATCGGAAACTATAGCTTCATGTATCCCTTCAGATATTATATACTCATCTTGTTCAACCTGCTTATATTCATTTCTTGTACCATGAACTTTTTCTAATGTTCTTCTTCCAATGCTATTTTTCCGTTATATACAGGATTCTTTAATATCTTTCTTATAAGACCTGCATCAAACAAAGGATTCTTTCCATTCTGTCTTGAAATTTTTCTAATTCCATGATTTTCTAAGTATTTATATAGCCCGTTGGCTCCTATCGTAGTATTTACATACTGGTCGAAAATCGTTCTTATTGCAACTGTCTCTGCCTCATTTATAAACAGCTTGCCATCTTCAAGTTTATATCCATACGGAGCAAAGCCACCGTTCCATTTTCCTTCCCTTGCTTTTTGAATGCGACCTTCCATTGTTTGAATACGGATGTTTTCTCTTTCTATTTCAGCCACAGCTGATAAAACAGAAATCTTTAGTTTCCAAGCATCTTTAGATGAATCAATGCCATCTTCAACGCAGATAAGATTAACTCCATAATCCTGCATTATCTGAAGTGTAGAAAGAACATCAGCGGCATTTCTTGCAAATCTTGATAACTTAAACACAAGAACAAAAGACACTTCATCTTTTCCAGATTTTATATCTTCCATCATTCGATTGAACTGTATTCTACCTTCAATAGATTTACCAGACTTTCCGGCATCTTCATACTCTCCTACAATTTCGTAATCGTTGTAAATAGCAAAAGCTTTCATTCTTGATTTTTGTGCCTCTAAAGAATAACCGTCTATCTATATTTATGTAGATACTCTTGTATAGAGGTATACTTTTATTTTTTCTTTTGACATAGCATT
>CAMPYS010000076.1 GCA_946998295.1 uncultured Prevotella sp. | reverse complement strand
ATTTGTTTTTCGGTACTATTATTTTATCAGATGGCTTCCTTTTTTTCTATTTTTTGTCACATATGTATTATCTCACAACATTTTAAATCAACAGAGTATAAATTCTGTTTACTTTTTTGTTATTTATATCAAATTTGTAGCATTTGATATAAATTTTTGATGAAGTATATTTATATATCAAGTAATACCTAATTTTTATCCTATAAATTATAATAATATGGAATTAATGTATTAAGGATTAGAATTGAGTGTAATTTCTTATAAAATTTATATAACGACTTATCTATGTAGTAGAGAAATACTCATAAGGAATTTGAACTTACAAAGAAATAGTTTAACTCAAGGAGAAAGATTTAGCTAATCATCTTCAATTCTTTGTGCTGGAAGAAGTAAGTTTTGAAGAAACTCATCAAGTAGGAATTAAACTTTGTGAGAAGATTTTAGGTGGAAAATATGAGTATGAGTATGTTTTAGCAACGTATATCGATAAAGACCTATATCCATAATCACATCATTTTTAATTCAATAGATGTTGACGAGGGCAAGGTATATCATTCATATTATGGTTCATATATGGATATAAGGAATCAAAGTGATAGACTTTGTAAGGAACATATTTATCTGTTATCGACCAAGAAACACAAAGAGAAATCAACGAGATTAAGCTAAGAAAATTTGTGAATTGGTATGACTGGAATGAAGACAAAAAAGGGAGCAGTTATAAATCAAGACTTCAATTTGATATGGATAGAGTAATTCAGAAAGCGATAAACTGGTAATATTTTCTTAAAATAATGGAACAATATGGATATGAAATTAAGTTTGGAAAACATATTGCTTTCAAACAGAAAAATCAGCAGAGATTACCAGAGAGAAAACCATAGGGGCTAATTACACAGAAGAAAAAATTAAAGAAAGAATCCGAAATAAAGATAAAGAAATAGGAGAATTTGTTGATAAAACCAAATATGAAAATCAGGTAAAAATCTTTTTAGGAAATTAAACGAGAATTCTAAAGAATTACAGGTTAAACAAGGAGAGCTAATCAAGAAGCACAATTCATTAGCAGCACAGTTTGATGAATTAGAGCATCTGAAAAACAATATGAATGAGTATCTGGGCAGGGATAAAATAAAGAAAAAGGAATCAGTTGTTGGCACAATTAAAAAACATCTGAGTAAAGAAAGAGAAATATCTAAAGAAAAGAATAAAATATCGAAGAAAAATGAGAGATAAATTCACGGTCAGTGTGGTCTTTGACTACACTGGCTCTTTTTAGGAGATAAAATAGAGAGAATATCTAACGATAACATGAGATTTATTGAATAAATCGCCTAATTATGCTATAATTTAATAAACCATACATGTGTAAATCCGACATTAGGAGGTGTTAAAGTGGCAGTTTGCTATAATAATCTTTGGAAATTGCTTATAGATAAAAATATGAACAAAACTGAATTAAAAGAGGCTGCGGGAATAAGCTTTAATGTGATGGCTCGCATGGGGAAGAATGAGACTATTTCTTTTGAAAGTATAGAAAAAATATGTGCTGCATTGAATTGTGATGTAGGAGATATTATATCAGTTGCTCAAAATACAGAAGCTGAAGTTAAAACTTTCAAAACAATAGAATTATTTGCAGGTGCAGGAGGATTAGCTTTAGGCATCGAAAAAGCAGGATTTGATACGATTGGATTGATAGAATTTGACAAATCAGCTTCAGATACATTGAAATGTAATCGACCTCATTGGAGAGTTATAAATGATGACATTGCTAATATATCGTGTTTGGATTTAGAGAAATATTTTGACATAAAAAAGGGGGAGCTTGATTTGTTATCAGGAGGAGCTCCTTGTCAATCTTTTTCTTACGCTGGCAAAAGATTGGGATTAGAGGATGCAAGAGGGACTTTATTTTATCATTATGCAAAGTTCTTGGATAAACTCCAACCCAAAATGTTTTTGTTTGAAAATGTTAAAGGATTGCTTACTCATGATAGAGGTCGAACATATAAAACTATTACAGATATCTTTGAAAATTCAGGATATACAATTCAGAAAAGTATACTAAATGCCTGGGATTATGGGGTGGCACAAAAAAGAGAACGTCTTATTACCATTGGAATACGAAATGATTTGATTGATAAAATGCATTTTGACTTTCCAATTCCACACAAATATAAACCTGTGTTACGTGATATCCTAATGGATTGCCCTGAGAGTGAAGGAACACATTATTCTGAAACTAAGCGAAAAATTTTTGAATTGGTTCCTCCAGGAGGTTACTGGAGAGATATTCCAGAGGATATAGCCAAGGAGTACATGAAAAGTTGCTGGTATATGGAAGGGGGGAGAACCGGTATCTTAAGGAGATTGAGCTTAGATGAGCCATCTCTTACGGTATTGACTTCGCCAAGTCAAAAACAGACGGATCGTTGTCATCCTTTAGAACCACGCCCATTTACTATAAGGGAAAATGCAAGATGTCAAAGTTTTCCGGATGACTGGCAATTTTGTGGAAGTATCGGACAACAGTATAAGCAAGTTGGGAATGCTGTTCCCGTCAATTTAGCATATGATATTGCACTCAAAATAAAAGAAGCATTGGAGGAATTATAATGTGGAACTTAACTTTTATAACAGAAGAAGATTTTACAAATCATGTGAAATCAACTATAGAAAAATATGGGGAAAAGCTGGAATCTTTCGACCTAAAGCGTTTCAACAAAAATATTATTGACCCGATAAAACTTATTTTTGATAAGACGGTGTATCAATCATCATGGAAAGAAATTGTAAGCAACGAAATATTTCGTCAAAGAGATAAATCAAATAATAATGACATCGGATATTTTCATCAAAGGATTTTTCAGTATGTAGCAAATTGTCATGTTCCACCTAATGGTGAAGAAGGTGGTTGGGATGTGATATATGAAAATGATAATGGAATTGAAATCCCTAATGTAGGGAGTGTTCATACAGTGTATGTTGAAATGAAAAACAAACATAATACGATGAACTCAGCTTCAGCGGGTAAGACGTTTATCAAAATGCAAAATCAACTTTTGAATGACGATGATTGTGCTTGTTTTTTGGTTGAAGCAATTGCACAACGCTCTCAGAATATTAAATGGGAGACTACAGTTGATAAGAAAAAAGTAGGACATAAATTGATTCGTAGAGTAAGTCTTGATCAATTCTATGCACTTGTAACAGGACAAGAAGATGCATTTTATCAAATGTGTATGGTGCTGCCGACAGTAATAGAAAAAGCGGTAAAGGATTTTGAAGGGACAATTGTTCCTCATGATACAGTTATTGATGAATTGAAAGAAATGGCAGTCAAACAGAATATCGAGACTGAAGATATGGCAATTGCAATGGTAGCATATACGCTTGGCTTTGGTAGTTATAAAGGGTTTTTAAAATAGTTTCGGAGGATTTGAATTGAAATTTACAGAAAAACAAATAAATAGTATGGCATCTCCTATTAGTCAGTCAGAGGAAGAAAAGTGTAGAAATGCAATTCGCATGGTGAGAGATGCAATGAAAAAACTTAATTATACAGACGATGGAAAAGAAATTCGTTCTTATATGGCGGACACTTACTCATATGCTCTTGATCTGCGTCAACAGTATACAAGTAAGAAAATAACATTACTTGTTCAAGGTTCATACGCCAATAAAACAAATATTCCAACAGAAAGTGATGTTGATGTAGCGGTGATTTTGGAATCAACATTTATACCTAATTATAGAAATGAAGTTAGTGGTAGCGATTATGGTTTTAGCGATGGCACGTTTTCTGTTTATGAATTAAAAGATGAGGTTCAAGAAGCGTTGAATCAGCACTTTGGATGGCAGGTGTTGAAAGACATGATAAGTGCATAAAAGTTGTTGGAAATACATATCGAGTAGATGCAGATGTTGTACCCGCATATAGGTATAGGGATTATTCTGATGATTATCGATATGATGATAGTAATTATGTTGGTGGTATTGAAATTAGACCAGACAGCGGAGGAAAAATAATTAATTATCCAGAACAACATATCAGTTTAGGTATAGCTAAGAATAAGTTGACAAAATACAATTTTAAAAAATGTGTTCGTATAATTAAGAGTATGAGAGAAAGAATGGAAGAAAATGGATACAATGTTAATCCAAAAATATCATCTTTTGGGTTAGAGTCATTGCTTTGGAATGTGGATGTGTCTGCTTATACCAAATATTCAAGCATATTAAGGTATACATTTGATGAGATTATTTTTTTTCTTAAGAATGACTTCTCTAATTTTGAGAATTACGTGGAGATAAATGGCATTAAGAGCCTTTTCCCTGATTTGGTAACGCAAAATGCTTATCAGAATTTTATCAATGATTTATATGGTTTTTATGAGTATGATATTCAGGAGTAATAACATTGGATAGTAGAATAACAAAATTATTGTCAAAAAGTTTGTGGATCGCATTGGCTTTATTTGCGATTCGCTATTTAATATGGAATTTTAATTCTTTATATGACTTTATAGGAGCTGCGGGAGAGGTAATTTCTATTACAATAATCATTATGGGGCTATATAGTGGATTTTTATGGAGGTATAATCCTTTTGAAAAAATACCTAAATTGATGGGATTGTATGAGGGGGTTATAGAATATAGTTACAATGGAGTTGTAGCAAAAAAAGATACATTTGTAAAAATAAAGCAGACATTACTTTCTGTTAAGGTGCAGATCACAACAAATGAAATAACAAGTAATACTATTGTTGCTAATCTTGTAGAGGAAAATGAGGAATATATTTTGTATTATACATACATAACAAATCCTAAAAGTAAATATAGTAAAGAGAATCCGATACAGCATGGTACATGTAGGCTTATATTAAGTACAAAGGACTGTTTGACAGGTAGTTACTGGACTTCTCGACAGACAATAGGAGATATTGAATTGAAGAGAATAAATAATAGTAAATTGTGAAATGAATGGATTATGTAGTATCACTCCTGATACTGTTTTGATACTAAAAAACTCTAAAACTACAAAAATCAGATATAAAAATCACCTAAAATAGAAATAAAAAATATACTGATATAAAAATATAGAAACAAATGTGATATGGTAATTATTGAATGGGAGTAGTCCCAACATCTAAGGGTGACCGATGCATAAGCATCGGTCATTTTCGAGACGAAGCAAAGCTGAGTCCGAAAAACTAAGCGAGAGGCCAAAGCCTCGAGA
>CAMPYS010000075.1 GCA_946998295.1 uncultured Prevotella sp. | reverse complement strand
AGCCTTTTTTATGTACTTCTTTTACGAACTTATTCTAAATCCGAAACTTGAGTTACATATAATGAACTTTTTACCTGATCATTTTGATAAGCTATTGGGCTGGGATAAGACTGACAATAAAACATATGGAAAGTTTATAGATGACAGCGAACCAAAATTGGCATGGAGGCAGAATAAAAACGAAAAGGGGAAGATGGAATTTGTCTTTATGGACTCATTTCATGAAATGTTATCCGACTTTGCCAAGCATCAACCTCAGTTAATAGCTGATGGTAAGAAAGTGCCTTTAGACTGGACCATTTATTATCTGCGTAAAAAGGCTCTTACACAGCTTATTAGTAAAGAAGAATTGGCATGGATATTACTCAATTTTAATAAAAAACGAGGTTATTACCAATTGCGTGGCGAGGAAGAAGAAGAGCAGCCTACTAAGAAAGAGGAATACAAAGTATTAAAGGTGATAAGTGTAGATGCTGATGAAGGACAAAAGGGTAATGGTATTTGGTATAACATACATTTAGAAGATGGCGGTATATATAAAAGGAAGAGTGATATACCTTTATATGATTGGGTAGGCAAAACATTACAACTTATAGTTGTAACTACTTACGAAAAAGATGGTAAAACGCCAAAGATTTTTGATAGTGGTAAGCAAAATCCGTCATACAGACTACCCAAAGAGGACGACTGGGGATTAATAAAAAAACGCACAGAAAGCCAAATACAATCATCGGGCAAGACAGTGGGCGCATTTATCTACGACAACATACTTAGTAAGCCTGATGACAAGATACGGGGAAACTTAGTAAGAACTATAGAACGTAAGTATTACAAAAAAGAGCTAATAGAGATATTGCAGCAGCAAGCTAAATATCATGATGAGTTGCATAATCAGCATTTGCTTGAGAGTTGTGCAAAAGAGCTATATGCTCATAACGATGTACGCTACAATGAAGTGGTAAAGAGCAACATGATACATCTGTTAGTAGATGATATAATTTTCTACCAACGCCCACTTAAGAGCAAAAAGTCGCTTATAGCTAATTGTAAATATGAGAGCTATGAGTATGTGGATAAAGAAACAGGTGAAGTAAAAGAAATGCCTATTAAGTGTATAGCTAAATCAAATCCGTATTATCAAGAGTTTAGGTTATGGCAATTTATTCACAATCTACGATTATCTGATGTCGTTACAAGAGAAGATGTAACGGCGCAATATCTATCAACACCACAAGATTATTGTAATCTCTTTACATATCTTAATGATAGAAAGGAGATAAAGCGAGACATCTTGTTAAAGGATTTTTTCCAAATAAAGAAAGTACAAATAGATAAAGAAAAAGTATTCCCTATAGAGTGGAATTATATTAAAGACGCCACTAAAACATATCCTTGCAACGAAACCAGATATGAATTGTTATCGGCTCTAAAGCGTGCTGGTATGGATAAGCAATGGTTAGATGACACACCCTACATGCAATATCGGCTTTGGCATTTGCTGTATTCTGTAGAAGAAAAAGAGGAGTCGGCTAAGGCTTTACGTAAATTGTATGATGATGACAACTTTGTATCGTCATTCCTAAAAATCAAGCCTTTTGAGAAGTGTTATGGTGCATACTCTGAAAAAGCTATAAAAAGACTTTTAACGTTGATGCGTATGGGTAAGGCTTGGAACGAACAAGCCATTGATGCTAAAACACTGAAATGTATTCAACAAATCATAACTGGTAATATTGATAGCAAGCTAAAAGAGAAGATAGATGATAGCAAATATGTTTTACATCATGTATCCGACTTTCAAGGGCTGCCTACTTACTTAGCTTCTTACGTAATATATGGACGCCATTCAGAAGTTACGGACATACGATGTTGGGATACTCCAGAAGATTTATTAAAATTTATTTACAGCTTTCCGCAGCATTCTTTGCGTAATCCTATTGTAGAACAAGTAATTTTAGAAACGCTTAGGGTGGTATATGATATTTGGAAAGCAGAAAAGCATATTGATGAGATACACGTAGAGGTGGCACGTGAAATGAAGCTAACTGCACAGCAACGTAATGAGGCTAATCTTAGAAATCTTAATAACGAAGCTACTAACTTACGAATAAAGTATCTCTTAGAAGAATTGAAGAACGATACTTTTATCAAAGATGTCAGACCTTTATCTCCTATGCATCAAGAGAAAATGCGCATTTATGAGCAGGCTGTATTAGGTAACCTCAATAAGCAAGATAAGGACTATGACGATATTATTAAAATATCAAAGAAAGAACGCCCTACCAGTGCAGAACTAATAAGATATAAATTGTGGCTCGAACAAAAATATTGCTCGCCTTATACAGGTAAAGCTATCTCGCTAAGCAAGCTCTTTACAACGGCATACCAGATAGAACATGTTATTCCACAAAGCAGATACTTTGATAATTCTTTTAATAACAAGGTTATTTGCGAATCAGAAGTAAACAAAGAAAAGGATAAAATGTTGGGCTATGAGTTTATTAAAGGCAGAGGTGGAGACAGGATTTATTGTACAGCACATGGCAAAGAGGCAATATTAAAAGAAGAAGAGTATAAGCAGTTTGTTAACGAGCATTATGCACATAACAAGCGTAAGCGTGATAACTTGTTAGCTGAAAATATACCGGAGAGCTTTAGCAGTAGGCAGCTTAATGATACGCGTTATATTACTAAAACAATTATGTCTTTACTTTCTAATGTAGTAAGACAGCAAGGCGAAGAAGAGGCTACGGCTAAGAACTTATTACCTTCATCTGGCGCTGTTACTGATAAGCTGAAAAACGATTGGGGACTTAAAGATGTATGGAACACGATAGTTACGCCAAGGTTTGAAAGGCTTAACAAATTGTTTGGAACAAACGATTTTGGAGAGATGAAAGAAGAGAATGGTAGCAGATATTTTCAAACCAATGTGCCGTCAGAATATGAAAAGGGATTTAAAAAGAAGCGTATCGACCATAGGCACCATGCTATGGACGCCCTTGTTATAGCCTGTACTACACGAAACATGGTAAACTATATTAGCAATGTAAATGCTAATAGCTCTAAGCAAAGAGAAGACTTACGACAATTGTTATGTGATAAAAACAGGATTATTAACAAGCCATGGGACACCTTTACACAAGATGCCTTAAAAGCACTAAACGATATTGTTGTTAGTTTTAAAAACAATGTAAGAATAATTAATAGGGCTACTAATAGATATCAACGCTATGATGAGAATGGAAAGAAAATGACATGTAGTCAGAAAGGCAACGATATGTGGGCTATACGCAAGTCTATGCATAAAGAAACAGTGTTTGGAAGAGTAAATCTTATTAGGAAAGAAGTTTTACCCATTGCTAAAGCCTTAGATAACATATCTGCTATATGCAACGCACAGTTAAGAGCTTATGTCAACGATTTGGTTGATAAGCATTTTAACAAAAAACAGTTAGTTGCTCATTTTAAGAGTTTGAATTATAAATGGAACCGACAAGATGTGTCAAAAGTTGAAGTATGGATAAGTAGTGATAACAAAGCTCCTATGGTAGCTGTACGCAAACCATTAGATACATCATTTGACAAAAAGAAAATTGCATCTATTACTGATACAGGTATACAAGCTATTTTGCTTAACTACTTAGAAAGTAAAGGGGGAGATGCTTTAGTAGCTTTTGCTCCTGAAGGTATACAAGAGATGAATAGCAACATCGAGCTATATAATAATGGTAAAGCTCACAAGCCTATAAAGAATGTGCGACTGTCTGAACCGCTCGGTGCTAAATATCAAGTGGGTGAAAGAGGAGCTAAAACCAAGAAGTATGTAGAAGCTGATAAAGGTACTAATCTCTTTTTTGCTATTTATGAAGATGAAGAAGGTAAGAGGTATTATTACTCCGTACCGTTAAGAGAAGCTATAGAACGACAAAAGCAAAAGCTTTCACCCGTTCCTGAATGTAACGGAAAAGGTGTTGCGCTGAAGTTTTATCTATCGCCAAACGATTTAGTCTACGTCCCCACTGAAGAAGAACGGACAATGGGAACATGCAACATTGATAAAACAAGGATTTATAAGATGGTTAGTTCTACTGGATGTAGTTGTTATTTCGTTCCATCTACTATTGCTAAAGTGATAGCTGATAAGGTAGAGCTTCAGTCGCTTAACAAAATGGAAAAAGCTATAACAGATGAGTGCATTAAAGAGGTATGTTGGAAATTGAAGGTAGACAGACTGGGTAATATCTTAAACGTAATAAAGTAAATGTATGATAAAGAAAACGCTTTGCTTTAACAATGCGGCTTACCTTAGCTTGCGAAACGAGCAGCTGCTTATCCATATACCAGAAGTTGTAAGCCAAAAAGATTTGCCAAAGCCATTATTACAAGAAGCTGAGCGCACTATTCCAATAGAAGATATTGGAGTAGTGGTGCTCAATAGCTTACGCATTACCATTACCACAGGTGCCATGCAAGCTCTTTTGGCTAACAATGTGGCTGTTATAACGTGCGATGCAAAAGGCTTGCCAGTGGGGTTGCAATTGCCTTTGTCTGGTAATACGCTGCAAAACGAACGTTTTAGACATCAGTTAGACGCTTCGTTGCCATTGCGTAAACAATTATGGCAGCAAACTACAAAACAAAAAATCCTTAACCAAGAGGCAATACTTAGGCGTTATACCGAAGCAGAAACTAAATGTATGCGGGTGTGGGCTAACAATGTGCGAAGTGGCGATCCTGATAACCTTGAGGCAAGAGCAGCCGCTTATTATTGGAAAAACATCTTTCCTTCTCTTCCGCTATTTACAAGAGAAAGAGAAGGCATTCCTCCTAACAACTTGCTTAATTATGGTTATGCCATATTAAGGGCTGTTATAGCAAGAGCTTTAGTAGGTAGCGGACTTTTACCTACCTTAGGCATTCATCACCATAATAAGTATAATGCTTATTGCTTAGCCGATGATATAATGGAGCCTTATCGTCCGTATGTAGACAATATGGTAATAGACATTATGCACCAAGAAGATAGTATTGATCAGCTTACAAAAGATATTAAGTTTAGGTTGTTAGGCATTCCTGTGATAGATGTTATTATTAAAGGTAAGCGTAGCCCACTTATGATTGCTGCACAACAAACTACCGCATCGCTTTACAAGTGCTTTTCAGGGGAGGATAAAACTATATTATACCCCGAGCTTACATAATTACTTTTTTCATATCATCATCTATTATGCCTTTAGATAGATTTAGCGAATATCGTGTTATGTGGATACTTGTATTTTTCGATATGCCTACCGAAACGAAAAAGGAAAAGAAAGCCTATATCGATTTTAGAAAATTTCTTATAAAAGATGGCTTTACAATGTTTCAGTTTTCTATCTATGTTCGCCATTGCTCAAGTATGGAAAATGCAGAAGTTCATAAAAAGCGTATTCATAACAATCTTCCTAACACAGGGAAAGTTGGCTTGTTGTGCATAACCGATAAGCAATTTGCTGCTATTGAGTTGTTTTATTGCAAAAAGCAGAAGGCTCCTAATGCTCCTTACCAGCAGTTAGAATTTTTTTAGGGCTGTTCTATAAATTAGCTTTGACAGATTGTGAGACTTTTTTTTGAGGTCAATTTGTTTGTGAGTGAAGGAGTATAGCGAGCTATGCGACTGAACGAACAA
>CAMPYS010000074.1 GCA_946998295.1 uncultured Prevotella sp. | reverse complement strand
CCGCAATGCTTTCTTGCTAACTATGTCAGCGCCGAAGCACGAGTAACTACTATACTCTAAATATTCTCAAATGCAAGCCCTCCCCTATTTTGGCGTGTCGCTTGATTTTGCTTGCGTGCTGGATGGCGGTTTTGCTGACGTGTTTTGCTTATCACCGTTATTTTCTCAGTTGGCTGACTGAGTTAGTAACGGTGTTTGGGCTGTGAGTGTTACTTTCTCAGTTCGTTAGCTGAGTTTTTAACGGTGTTGAAGAACTTGGCCTATAGCCCAGAATGTTCAGAAGCTTGGCTTTACACACTTTTGACGATTGCTCGACATTATGTATTAATTTTAAATTAAATAATTTAGTAAATAAAATTATATATGATACAATTATGGAACAAATGGATTGGGAGTACTCGGTCGGCGAAAGCTCTAGGCGTTGTGCCTAGAGCTTTTTGCTTTTCTTATTATTGTGCAATCAATAAGGTTCCTTTTCTGGATAGACTTTTACGCCATAACCTTTAATTTCTCTATCTCTAGACCTCCTGATTTTATTTATCAATATGTCATACGCTCTATTAGATTGCGTAGGATGCAAATAACGTATGCCAATAGGTCTAGCAACTAAATCAGCCAATTGAAGACCTTGCAAATTAGCAGATTTACTTATGCAATTAAAATCAAACATTCCTTTAATGCCGCGAATATTAGAAGAATCTATGAAACTATTAAAAGCCTTTTCAAGATTAGAATCCTCTTTTTTACCACGACTTTCAAAAATAATAGGAGTTGTTTTCCCAACTTGATTACGTTCCTGCAATTCATAAAAAATGCGCTCAATTCCAAAATCCATGCCAATAACATAAGGATTTTTAGGAGCATCATAATGAGAATATTTATTCTTATCAATCACTGTTGAAACAATTGTAAAATTAGATGATTCAATTATTTGATTTAACTTATTGAAGAATTCATTTCTTACAGTATCTTCCATAAGAATATTAAAAACTCCAGTTCTTTTACGAATCTCACGCTCATGAAGTATAGGAATATTTGAACCGAAAAAATCAAACTTTAATTTAAGAATCTCTGGCACAACATGTTCCACATAATGTTTCTTTTCAAAAATACAAAAAGACAAAACAAACACAGGATACTGTTTGTCTATGCTAACAAGACTTTGGTCACCACTTTCGTCGACAAAAACAATATAATCGCCAAAAGTATTTTTCTTCATGTACTACTTCCCAACTCTCATATTTTGTATTCCCCAAAATAGTAAATACTGCAAAATATTATACCAGTAATATAAATTGTACTAATAATTTTTCTATTGAAAAAGTAAGTATAAATATGGAAGATGTAGTTTATTTCAGTCGTTTTTTTTTTATTTGTATTTTGTATCAAAATTGTTGCGTTAAGGAAACAGTTTTGATGCGTAAAGTTCGGTATTCTCAAAAGAAATTATCAATTGCTGTATTGGTTTATAGTGCTAAAATTGCAAACAATAAATTGCGGCTATTTATATTTGTATACTAAAATATTCTCATTAAAAGCAACAAGTTAGTTGGAGATTAAGAGATTATGGAAGATAAAAGTCTTGATTTAACTACACCAGTTCTTGGTTTTTTGAAAACAGAGAATAATGATTCCTCTGAAACTGTAGTTATGCTACATGATAACGGAATGAAATTTGAACTGTCTGTGTTATTCAAAGAACTTACTGGTCAAATTTATAGGTGGTTTTTAAGGGGAAGAGTTACACATATAAAAACTGATGCAGGAGATGAAGTAATAAATAGCTTGCCTGTACCTAATATTTTGCAGGTTTTATCTCCAAGTAAGACATATACGTTAGTTGGATGTAGAGATACAGGATCACCCAAAAATAAAATGAATCAAATTAGAATTGGGACAATTACATGCGATTACATAATCGTTGATTCAGATGAAAAACAATTCGAAAAAATAACTAATTTGAGAACGAGTTGTTCAAATCTATATGATTGGTTCGTATCGGGAGGAATTAGCGTTAATAAGCTTTCTGATGATGGTGAAAGTATAAAAATTGATATTAAAAAATCTAGTAGCAAAGAGTTATGCAAAATAAATTCAATGCAAAATGAAAGCAATAAATCACCCATCAGTCTGTCGTTTGCTATCGATCAGCAGGTAAGAAAAATATCAAAAAATGGCAGTATTGTAAGCTTTACAGAAGAAGCATTTATTGAGACTCATAGTGAAGCTGAATTGAATTGGGAAAAGCATATTTCAATTCATAATTGGATTTTAAATCTTATCTCTATATCTAAATTAGAGCGATGCGAATTTTCAAAAATGGAAGTAGGTGTGGAAAACAATAATACTTGCAATGATTCAACAGTAAAATGGTTCACTGTTCTTCATCATTTAAATGCTGGCACACAAAACATTTATGAAAAGCACAATAAACAATTCTTGTTCGATTTTGACGATATTAATACTTGTGGAATAGAAAAATGGTTTGAATTATTGCAAAGATATGGAAGAGCAATGGGAATAATATCGCACATAGCAAAAGAACAAAATAATCTTCCAGTTGAATCTGTGAATATAATCTTAGGTGTTGCGCTAGAAGATATTGGGTGGGAAATAATAAAAAGCAAAGGCCAGAAAAATAGAATGAACAAAAACGGTGGATTGGCATGTTTTATGTGCGCATTATGCGCGATAAAAGACGAATTTGGCGAATATTTTCCAGTAGATATCAAGGATTTTGATTGGGCAAAAGAAACGAATGATATTTATAAGAAAAATAAACATGCTGACGCTAACAAAAATATAGAAAAAACTCCGAAAGATCATGAGAAAATGTATAGAATTAATATTTGCTCTATGAATATTATTAGGTTGTGGATTGGCAAGCAGCTTGGAGCTGATCTACCTACAATGCTTAAAAGACTTAATTCGAACATATTTAAATACAATGAGACATCTATATAAAAACACGCATACTGAATCATTATCATTTTATCTTGCATAAATATTAATTTTATGCAAGATAAAATGATGAATGGAATAAAAAAAATAATTAAGATAAGCCTAAATTACTTTTCAGGTACAATTTAGCCAAACTAATGAGAATATCAAAAGGAATATTAATAATTTTATCCGAAAAATTATTTTTTATCTTTTCCCATATTTCGTTAGAGCTTATAGAATCAAGAAAGTCATTACCTTGCCAGGTTATGTCCATAACGTAAGCATCTACAACGCCAGCTTCGCGCTCATCGATTACAATTATTTTGTAGGCTCTCTAGACATTTTTTAACACAGATATCATAAGCAATGCTTTAAAAGCGTACAAACTTCGGCGAATATATAGTAAACTGCAATAATTAATGCATAATTAATTAATAATAATAAAGCTTTACCGGAAAATATTATATTCTCTAATTGCAGCAATAATCTCATCAACAGATTTATACCGTTTAGACTGTTCGCTAGACAATCCTTTATACACAAAATCTCGGAGATTTTCTTTTTTTATTTGCGAAGTATTTGTTTTACCTGTCAAAACATAATAAATTAACCTAGTTAATGCATAGGTTTCATGAATCATTTTATAATTTACAAAACCTTCAGTTCTTAACTCAGTATCATTAAAACATCCCTTAAATTCTGTATTCAAAGTTGTTAAATTGCTGTCTGGCACTTTTACCAATCCAAAGTCAGATACCTTGACAACAAATACATCATCGTATTTTTTTAAAAGTATGTTTTTAGGACTTATATCTCTATGCAATAATCCTTTTGAGTGTATGTATTTAAAGGCTCTTAGTATTTGAATTATGATGGATTTTTTGTATTCCATAGTTAAACTAGAGTTGTTTTTATTGATATAATCAAACAACGAGCAATCCATAAACTCCATAGTATATTCTTTGTTTTTATCATCGTATTTAAAAACTTCAACAATATACGGAGAATTTAGAGAGTGCATTTGAATAAATTCTTGTTTAAATCGTTTCACTTCCTTGTCTGTTAAGTCATCAAATGCTCTTTTCAATACAAACTTTCTATCATAGACAGGGTCATAATAGGAAAATACTTTAGCGTATGAGCCCTCGCCTATTAACTTTAAATCAGAATAACTTTGTTTACCAATGTGATTAAGACTGATTGAATCCCTTTTAATGAAAATAGGTTTCGTAAAATACAAATTAACTTTATTCATGTTCGAAGGTATTACACTTCCATTTGTAGAGTCAAGGAAACCCTTAGCTTTTTCAATGAGATTTTTATAATAATCGTCTATGTCAAAAGCTAAATCAGATTCTTCCAAATTTTGCTGCACTTCACATATAGTGTCTATTGCAAAAAGTAAATTTCTGCTTGATTCTGCCCAAAAATGAGCGGTGTCATTTTTAGTAGGCAATTTACTATTCATTTCTTTAAAATTGACTATAAGCAAATTGTGTAATGTAGAAAACATGATTCGCATTTTATTGTCATATACATCCTCATATAAATAAGCATATTTATCATTTATATATAAGTTAATTTCTCGCAATTTATTTTCAATATAGCTATCTACTATAGACACAGTTACCTCTTTCATTTACAGAATTCATTCAAAATTTTTTCAACAATGAACCACAGTCTTCATCTAAGTTCACAGCACACTATTCCATACGCTGTACTTTTTCTTCTATAAAGGCAATTTCTTCATCATTAAGACCATACTTACGGTAAAGTTGCTGATCGATATCATCAATGGATTTTGACCAGTCAATGTCGGACGAGTTAGTGAAATCTTGCATTGGAACATATTTCCATGTGCTTTGAGGATTGTCTTGAGTTACTTTCAATATACCAAGCATAGCTCTTGCAAATTTTGTTTTAACATATTTTAAAAGAGCTTCTGCTTCGTCATTAGTTTCAAAAGACCCTATGCTAATGAATGATTGAGTGTGTCCGATTAATGGCTGCCCGATTAATGGAGTACTTAGTGTTTCGCCAATTGCGCCAGATCCATTAGATTTAGGAACAAATACTTTATAACATTTAAAGTTTTCTGGCGTAATTATATATTTATTATTTATCCACCTATATACACGCTTACCATTTTCAAGGCCTAGAATTTTAACAAATCCTTCGTCAAATTTTTTATCAAAAAACAGGTCATCTTTTAGCAAGGTAAACACATTAGTTCGCAAATCAAAACTTGATTTTATTTTCTTTACAATTTCAGGCTTATCTTCCTTTACTTTATTGGAGAATCTATATGCAACACCTGCACTTGTAATACTCATTATAGATTGAGTAGTTTGTGAAGCCACCTTTTTAGATATTCCCTCGAGCTCTTCAAAAGGAATAAATGTGCCTATTTTTGAAAAGATTTTATTTTTGCTATGCCTTGTAACTGCTAAGCCTCCTTTTATGTCAACTAATGGAAATACAGAGGATGTATCAGTTTCATAGCGTTCAACCTTGAAGTGATTATCATGCAATCGTTTCTTATTCCATGTTTTAGGAGTCTGTCCAGCATCAAACAAAAAACGTCCAGGCGTAATTAGAATTGTTTCATCTGCCAGTAAATAGCTTACATCCATAAAGGAAGGATAAATTGGTTTGCTCCTACCATTGCCATCCACGGCTTCCTGATACGGCGGATTTCCTACGATTGCTCCGAATTTCACTGTTTCACCCCCT
>CAMPYS010000073.1 GCA_946998295.1 uncultured Prevotella sp. | reverse complement strand
ATTTCATACAAAACCCCTTTCACTGGTTGTGTCCAGTAAAAGGGGTACATATCAAAATGATTCAGCTCTATATGGAGGCTATTTATTAGCAAAATTCGTTCTTGAGCCCAATATGATTCTCTAACAATAAATAAGCTAATAGCAGCATCAATTTACTAACATCCCTGTAAAATTCATTCCTACAGGGATGTTAGTAATAAACAAAATGTACAAACTGCATTTATACAATTCGAATATATCCTAATTTAAGGATGGCTTTTCTTTAAGAACTCCAATAAATTCCTTAGAGAAGTCTAAGAATGTTATGGCATTCATAAGATGATCTTGGCTATGCACAGTTAGCAAATTTAACTCAAACTTTTCATCCTGAGCTTCCTTGGTCAAAAGCATGGTTTGTGCATTATGAGCTAACGTAACAGCCTTGTCAGCATTTGTTATGTGTTCATCTGCGGCTTCAAAATCACCTGATTTTGCAGATCGTAATGCCAAAATAGCCTCTGTTTTTCCATTACCAGCGTTGGCTATAATCTGCATAATTATATCTTCGTATTCGCTACTCATCTGTATCATCTTTCATTAAATAATCCTCAACGGTTTGCAAAACGTGTCCAGCATTCATCGTTCCATAATCTAACATATCTATAACGTGGACAGGAACATCCCCTACTTGATTCTTTATAGAGTCTTCCATATAGCGTATCTGCGGCCCCAAAAGTATCATATCAATTTTCTTACTTCCAACCTCCTCTTGAACTCGTGAAGTTGATACGGCAAAAATCGTATACTCCTTATTTTCTTTTTCAACTACTTGATTCATTTTGTTTACAAGCATACTTGTGCTCATCCCTGCATTGCATACAAGCATTATTGTTTTTACTGACATACTAAGCCTCCTTTATAAATAATTAATAAACACTATCAAGCGCTTGGACGAAGTCATCAATAAGTGTTTGGGTATTTTCCAGCCCAATATATATTCTTATGTGTGATTTTCTCAAACCACGTTCATCCAATTTTGCTTGATTATCACCCTTAAACGATGGTAATGCCAAAGACTCAAATCCTCCCCAGCTAACTCCAATAGAAAAGTGAGAAAGCGTATTAACAAACTTTGTTAACTTATCAAAATTCTCATCAAAGAGTTCTAAAGATAACAAAGAACCATATCCGCTTAAATATTTTTTACTTAACTCCTGTTGATAACCAGATGACGCATATGGATGATATATTTTAGTAATTCTCTTATCGACTTTCAGAGCATCAATAAATTTCATAACAGCATTTGATAAATATGACATTCTAACAGGTAATGTTCTCAGACCTCGAATAGTAAGCCACGAATTAAACGGACTAGCAACCGAACCCAAAAAACGCAGACCATATTCTGAAATGTCATTGATAACATCGGCATTGCCACACACAACACCACCTAAAGAATCGGAATGCCCCGCTATATATTTAGACATTGAATGAACCACAATATCAATGCCATAGTCAAAAGGCTTTAAAAATATCGGCGAGGCCCAAGTTGCGTCCATAACGGTTGCTATATTGTGGGACTTTGCAATTTGTGCGATTCCTTGAAGATCTAGTAGCTGACATTTCTGGTGGGATGGGCTTTCTAAATAAATTATTTTTGTATTATCTTGTATATAATGTGTAATTTCCTCAGGTTTCTCAATATAAACCTTAGTTAGCTCGATACCAAATTTTTGTATATACTTTGCAAATGAATATGCTTCTCCATAAATAGTATTAAGCATAATCATGTGATCACCTTGTTTAAGTAATGTCAATAAGATTGCCGATATTGCACCCATGCCAGAGGAAAATACTTTACATTTCTCACTTCCTACCAATTCGCTCAACATATCTTCCAGGTATGCTGTGGTAGGATTGGCGCCTCTTGTATAAATGTAATTATTATTCTCATCTCTGCTTTGCTCAATGAAGTTCCGATAGTCGCTGTAACAGAAGGTAGAAGTTTGAACTAATTCAGGACTTACAGGAGCATAAGCATGACTATGCTTTTTTATACGCGTACATATATCTTCAGAACTGTTTTTTAACAACATAAATACACCTTTTTAGTTAATTATCATTAGCTTCTTCGGAACCATACTGTTTGTCCAAAGCTTTCACAAAAGGATAAAAGATAACAACAACAGCAATTATGGCGATCAATTGCGTAATAGCACCTTGCCAACCAGCAATCAAAAATCCTGAAATAACGGGAGGCGTAGCCCACGGTGCTTGTATACCAGTAAACATAGGCATAAAACCAATTCTTATAGACAATATGGTAATGCCTACTGCAACAACAGGTGCAAGTGAAACTGGAATAAGAAGCAAAGGATTAAATACAACTGGTAAACCGAATATCAATGGTTCATTGATATTAAAAATCGACGGAATTATCGCTAATTTAGACATGCTTTTCATACGACTTGTCTTAGCGATTAAAACCATTGCTATAGCTAATCCTATAGTGCACCCAGCACCTCCCATTGTGGCAATCTGATCAAGCATTTGAACAGTACCATAATGTCCTGTTAGCGTGGTGAGAGTACCAAGCTCCGCCATAGTTTGATTAGCCTCTGCATTGGCATATAATATTGGATAAAGCAACGAGTTAATAACAGTTGGATGCACACCAAACCACCAAAGAAACCCATTAAGGAAAGCAACAATAATGATCATAAAAGAAGTACCTACAATCCCTTGCAAGGGCAATTGTAATAGTGCATAAAGAAGTTGCGGAAATGATTTAGAAAATGTACCACCAAGACCGTTTAGCAATAAGCCAATAGTTACAAAGATAATGCCAGGAATAAGTGCGCTAAATGCATTACTAACAGCTTCGGGAACACTATTAGGCATGGTAATTTTAATATTTCTACACTCGCAAAATCGCAATACTTCAACAGCAATAGCCGCTATTACGATTGCAGTTAATACCCCTTGAGTTCCAGTCCACGTGAATGACATAACCTTGGTTGCAACTTCACCTGACTTTAATTCAACAGTTTTTGGAATTACGACAATATATCCGACAATACCAAAGATTAAAGCCGTAAGCTTATCTTTCATACCATATGCTTCGGAAAGCTTATACGCCATTGTTCCACTAAAAACAAGACCCATAATATTAAATGTAGCTCTATAAGCTGGCGAAATATAGTCTGACCAATTAGTACCAAAAATAGAAGCCATGAACTGCGGATAACCAACTACAGGAAAATCAGTTACCAGCATAAATATCGAACCGATAATAGTGAGAGGCATAATTGCCAAAAAACCATTACGAATAGCTTGGAAATATTTTAAATTGGTAATTCTAGAAACAAAAGGCACTAAGTTTCTTTCTATCCAGTTCGTTATACTGTTCATGAAAGCTCCTTTCAAAGAAGTAATCCGATGAGTTCATTTTATGTAGAGGTAAATACCTTTGTAAACGGATAAGTAGAAATAAGGTAATTTGTTTCTAAACTCATAAGATGATAGTATGTATGAAACATTGTGCCATCTAGGAGATTACAATGATTGACAAAATGCTGAGAATAAATAACCTGACAAGCAGTGATGAAATATTAAACAATTTTTTCTTAAAGAATATCAACCGCATAGCCTACATGACCATATACGATATATCAAAAAATACATATATTTCGACTTCAACTATAGTAAGATACTGTAAGAAGTTGGGCGCAAGCGGCTATAAAGACTTTAAGTTAAAATTGATGAATTCCCAAATAAATAGTCATCAAACGCGTTTCAATAATCTAGTTTCGCTTCAACAAGAAAACATTAGCTTAATCGATCTAGTAAATAACTTATGTGTCCAGTCCATAGAAGGCTTACATAGTCTTACTTATTCCCTTAATGCAACAACTCTGAATAAGATTGCAGCTTTATTGTTGAAATCAAAGAAAATTTATGGGATAGGTGTTGGCAATTCTTTTATTAAGTTACAAGAATTACAATTCAAATTACTTAAACTTGGTATATCTATTGAACTCATTAATTTCCAATCAGAACAGTTTTATTTAGCATATTATTCAACTCCGCATGATGTTGCACTCGTTATATCTTACAGCGGGACAACTGCAGAAATTATTAATGACAGTAAGATATTCAATGCAAATCAAACACCAATTATTGCAATTACTGCTAATGAAGATAGTTATTTAGCCCAAAACGCAAACATTTTCTTAAAGATACCTAGAATGAATAGTAAGCATGAATTTGAATCCGAACTGCCCGCAGATATATGTACACAATTTATAACAACATCTATTTATCTAAGTGTTTTAAAACAGTTAAATATTAAGCAACTCACTTCAACACCTATAATAAAATTTACAGACAAGAATGTATGATTGTATTTTGTTGTTATCAAGTTTAATCACAATAGTCTCCATCTATGATAGAACTAAACGAGAGAAATCTCAAACGCTAGAAATAGAACTATAGGACAAAAGGGGCTTAGGACAATTTTTTAGACATTTTGTCCTATAGCCCTTATTCTCGTATAGAAGCTTATTATCTAATCCAAATCATGATCATATTATCCTCACTACACAAGAAGTCATTAAAACGCATTATCTCTTTATCATTCTCAATATATGCGCACTTGAGAGTTTTCTCTTCGTCGCCATTAATTCTGTAATAATCAAAACCCACCCTGCAAAATCCACAAGAGAGCCCCTTTGACAAATTTACATTAACATCGATTGAATATTTATCGTCCCATCTAATCCATCTTTCTCCGTTTTTAGGGTAAAAAATTCTTATTTTATCAACTCCATTGTTATCTTGAAATAATTTAAAATAATTGCGATATAGTTCCTCACGGTTACTTATTACCCTATTAAGTTCCTCAACATTATAGCTATCACAATCTAGTGATAGATTATTTTTTTCAAGCCACTTATCAATCACTGCCGTTCCCAAAGAAATCGAAAAGTCTTTTTCCTTATCAAACCAGCGTAATTCCATTGCCAAAGTCAATACAAACTTTCTGTGAATATTATTGTAATTTTTATCGAATAAATCCTTTTTCAAATTCAAAATAGATAACCGACTAAATATGTATTTTCCGATTTCTTCGTCAATACCTTCTGTAGCTTTAATAGCTTCTTGGACAACATTATTCCATGAAGTATCTTTATTACGCTCAGCTATATAATTTTCAAGATTCGATTTAAAGATATCAGTAATGTGACCAACTGCACCATTAATAACTTGTGAAACAATACTCTCTAGCATTATTTTTCTTCTCCTTTATATAAGTTATTTTTAATTTTCTATACAATAACAACATCTTCAAACGGCTAACATAGTTCCTTAAACCGTGTCCACAAAAGCCTCCCACCAATATGATGGAAAGCCTTCTAAACAATTTATCTAAATTCAACAACTCCCTTTTAGACCTACTTTTTCTTACTTTTAGTATCAAAACAGTATCACTAAGGAGATTTTTGCTACTGCAAAATGCTGAAACACTGTGTTTTCAACAGTTTTATAACAGAAACATTTTTATTATTGCACTATTCCCATTCGATATGTCCATTGATATCATTTTGTATAAACGGCATAAAATCAAGGTTTTTTATATCGGTTTTTGTTCTATTATCCCATTTTATTTCTGTTTATCCGATTTTTTGCAAGCATATTGCAAGCACGAAACTATTCCTTAACTTTCTAATG
>CAMPYS010000072.1 GCA_946998295.1 uncultured Prevotella sp. | reverse complement strand
AAGGTAAAGGGAGAGTAAAAAGAGGATGTATCAATTTTGACACACCCTCTTTTTTTGTTATTATAGAATACTTATTTAAAAATAAGAGTTTATTGAATAAAGTTACCTATTCATTGAATAGAGTTGTGAAACTAATTTCTTTATCTTATATTTGCAACATTAAAATAAATATATAAGAGTTAGTTAATAAAAAATTACAATAGAATTTAATTTAAAATTCATCATTTAGAATAATAAAACTCAGGTTTGTAGATTAAGTTTAGTCGAAAGGTAGATGTCGCGAGACAACTACCTTTTATTTTACATTTAAAATTTTATGAGTTTGGATAGATAGTCTCCATATAGGATTGTTTTTGCAGTATTCAATAGTATGTTTTACTATCGTTTTGTTTTTAGAACTATCTCCAGTATCACAAGGTTGTAAACTATAATATTTAGCTTTTATATTTTCATAAATAGTCATATCGTTTTTATCATTAAAAATAACTTTTAGCTCGTCTATATGTTGCACTTTTAGTTTACTGTTAATGCAAAATTCTATTTTGGGAGAGCAAGTTATAAAATCTACAGCATCAGGCACAAGTCCTGTGCCATTAGTTTCAATTTGTAAGAATTTACCAATATTATGCAGTTTATGACATAATGAATCTGTAAGTTGTAGGGTTGGTTCTCCACCTGTTAGCACAACATGGACAGAGTTTTTTCCTATTTCTTTTGCATAATTAACAATCTCTTCTTCACTCATATTTGTGTAGCTTGTGAAGTCTGTATCACAAAAGGAACAACTTAAGTTGCATGTTGAGAACCTTATAAATACAGCAGGAGTTCCAGCATATATACCTTCACCCTGAATGGAGTAAAATATTTCATTTATTCGCATAATAGATTTATTATATGGCAATTAATACAGAGAGGCAGTAGCTGAACATTTTTCAGTTTCTTGTACCTTGCACTTTATTAAACGAGTATTAGTGTTCTTTAATAACTTAGAGGCAATTTCCTCTAAGAAGTATCGAGCTATATTCTCTGCAGTAGGATTAAAAGGAACTACAACCATACTTTCGCGGGATAGGTTCATTAAAATATTTAGATAAGGGTCTTTATCCCACATTAAAAAACGGTGATCATAATGGTCTTCTAACCAAGTACATAATTTTTCTTTTATTACGCTAAAATCAATAACACGCCCTATATTATCTAAAGATTCTGCTTCTAAAGTAAAAGTAAATCGATAATTATGACCATGTAGATGTTTACACTTATTCTCATGTCCTACCACTCTATGACCACAACTTATATCATGATAACGTTCTACTATTATTTTTGCCATTATATCTTATCCATGAAATACCTAATAATATAATGCAAAGATACATTTAAACATATAGATAAACAAATGAAATTAATACAAATAACGGAGATAAAAATAGCAATATCTATAATAAATTGTCTTGTATTATTAATAAATCATTAAAATTTATTACTTTTGCAGTATAACAAACTACTAATTTTTTAAGCAAATGCTTGATAAAATAACACGAGAACAAATAATCGACTTAATACATAGGCAAGTAGTACCTGCTGTTGGATGTACAGAGCCTATGGCAGTAGCTTTGTGTACGGCACGAGCTACAGAACTACTTGGTAAAAAACCTCAAAAAATAAAAGCTTACTTGTCTGCAAATATACTTAAAAATGCAATGGGAGTAGGAATACCTGGAACTGGTATGATAGGACTACCTATCGCCATTGCATTAGGGGCTTTAATAGGTAAATCAGAATATCAGTTAGAAGTAATTAAAGACCTAACAGAAGACAGTTTAGAGGCTGGTAAAAAATATGTGGAAGAAAACCATATTGATATTAAACTAAAAACAGGCATTTCTGAAAAATTATATATTGAAATTATTTGTGAGGCAGAGGGAAAAACAGCAAAGGCTATTATTTCACATACACACACTAACTTTATATATGAAGAG
Source organism: uncultured Prevotella sp. (assembly GCA_946998295.1). Classification (GTDB taxonomy): domain Bacteria; phylum Bacteroidota; class Bacteroidia; order Bacteroidales; family Bacteroidaceae; genus Prevotella. The sequence goes on along the minus strand of CAMPYS010000072.1, from coordinate 3,795 downwards.
TCTGAAAATAAAATATTATTAGATAAGCAAGGAGGTGAAAACTCAGACTCTGTAAATAATAATAAGGATATTATACTTAATCTAAAACTTGTGTGGGACTTTGCTACAACTGCACCTGTAGAAGAAATAAAATTCATTTTAGAGGCTAAACGCTATAACATGAGAGCAGCTAAAGAAGCTTTAAAGGGAAACTATGGTCACTGCTTAGGTAAAACTATGGAAAGGCCTTTGAGTCGAGGAATTTTTGGAAATAGTATATATTCTCATATAATATCAAAAACAGCATCTGCATGTGATGCACGTATGGGTGGGGCTATGGTTCCTGTTATGAGTAATAGTGGGTCTGGAAATCAAGGAATATGTGCTACAAATCCAGTTGTTGTATTTGCAAAAGAAAATGAAAATACTCCTGAAGAATTAATAAGAGCTTTAACGCTAAGCCATTTAACAGCTATATATATAAAGCAAAACTTAGGAACTTTATCTGCTTTATGTGGATGTATAGTAGCAAGTACTGGCTCAAGTTGCGGAATAACATATCTAATGGGTGGAAACTTTACAAATATATGCTATGCAGTTAAAAATATGATTGCCAATTTAACAGGTATGGTATGTGATGGAGCTAAACCAAGTTGTGCACTAAAAATATCTTCCGGAGTTTCGACAGCTGTCTTATCTGCAATGTTGTCTATGGAAAATAAACATGTTACAGAGGCAGAGGGTATTATAGATGCTGATGTAGATAAGTCTATAAAAAACCTAACAAACTTAGGTAAAGATGCAATGAATCAAATGGATGATATGGTGTTAAACATAATGACAAATAAAAATAGTTGTTAAAAGGTATAGGCTCAAAATCTATAAATTAGAGAATGGAACAGCTCTTGCATTATGTATGGAAACATAAAATGTTCCCACTTAAACAATTAAAAACCATACAAGGTGATAATGTCGAAGTAATTGATACTGGACTTAGTAACCAAGATGCTGGACCTGATTTTTTCAATGCTAAAATAAAAATTGCAGAAATTTTATGGGTAGGTAATGTTGAAATACATAATAAGGCATCTGAATGGTATGAACATAATCACCATAAGGATGAAAATTATAATAATATAATACTACACGTAGTAAATATATCTGATACAATTGTAATAAAACAAAATGGAGAAATACCGCCTCAAATTATATTACCTATTCCTACAATAGTACAAAATAACTACAAAGGCTTATTAAGTACAAATAAGTTTCCACCATGTTATAAAATTATTCCAACCCTTAATAAACTAAAAGTCCATTCATGGATGAACACACTACAAATAGAACGACTAAAACAGCAAACTATAAAGATAAATCAGAGGCTATATTCTTTGAATGGAGATTGGGAAGCAACTTACTTTACTTCATTATCTAGAAATTTTGGATTTGGAATAAATGGAGATGCTTTTGAACAATGGGCAAAAAGTATACCTATGCAAGTAATTGCACATCATCAAGATAGTGAACAACAAATAGAAGCAATTTTCCTTGGACAAGCTGGATTATTAGAAATTTCAACTATACCTAAAAGACATCAAAATGAAGCTATAGACGATGAATATTTTCAACGACTTAAAGCAGAATATAAATATTTAGCGTATAAATTTAAACTGAAACCTATAAATCCAAAACTATGGAAATTTCTTAGGCTGAGACCTCAAAATTTTCCTCAAATCAGAATAAGTCAAATAGCTAACTTAGCTATAGAACGAAAGATTGGACTATCGTTAATATTCGACTGTAAAAAAATAGAAGATGTTATAAATCTACTACAAACGAATGTTACTAAATATTGGCAAACACATTATTCTTTTGGATTAATCAGTAAATTAAATAAAAAAACTATAACTCCATCATCAATACAATTATTAATAATAAATACTATAATACCGATGTTATTTGCATACGGACAGTATAAACAGTTAGAAAATCTTACAAATAGAGCTTTAGATTTTTTGGAGCAACTCAAACCTGAAAATAATAATATTATACGAATTTGGAAAGATATTGGAATGAATATCGAGAATGCTGGAGATTCTCAGGCTCTTATACAACTTAAAAAAAATTATTGTGATAAAAAAGATTGCCTACGTTGTAGGATAGGATATGAATTTTTAAAACAAGGACAATGAAAGAAGATAATAAAGATTACATCTTTGAAACACGTATGGAAGTGCGTGATTATGAATGTGATATACAAGGTATTGTTAATAATGCTGTATATTTAAATTATACAGAACATACACGCCATAGATTCATTCGTTCGTTAGGAATTAGTTTCGCGGCACTCCACGAAAAAGGAATAGATCCTGTAGTTGCAAGGATGAAATTAGAATACAAGACTCCACTAAAATGTGATGATGAATTTATTTCGCGACTTGGTCTAAGAAAAGAGGGCGTGAAATATATTTTTAATCAAGGTATATATAGGGTTTCTGATAATAGGTTGTGTTTTCGTGCTGAAGTAACTTTAGTTATAATTGTAAACGGAAGAATACAAGAAAGTAAAGATTATGATGAGGCTTTTTCAAAAGTTATACCAATAAAATAAATAATTGAAAATGGGTATATATATATGTATAACGAATTAATAAATACTATAGCTTTCTCTCTTTGTGGTTTTATCAAACCTATAGAATTATTAGAGATATATGAAAAAGCAGTCTCTGAGTCTATTGTGGCAGAGACTCAAAATAATTTTATCGAATATATACATAAAAGTGCCCCTAAAATATTTATAGAAAAATTTAGTTATATTAATAATGCTATTGAAGTCGCAAAACAAAACATAGAATATTGCTATAAACATGGTATACAAATTATGAGATATGGAGATGAAAAATATCCATATAGGCTAAAAGAATGTTGTGATGCTCCATTAGTATTATATTATAAAGGAAATGCAGACCTAAATACTAAACATGCAATAAATATAATTGGAACAAGAAATTGTAGTAGCTATGGACAAGATTTAGTACATAGCTTTGTTAAGGAACTTAAGCAAATATGTCCAAATACTATTATATTTAGTGGATTAGCTTATGGAATAGATGTTTGTGCTCATCGTGAAGCTCTCAAAAATAATTTTAATACAATTGGTATATTAGCACATGGATTAGACATGATTTATCCTCGGGTACACTATGGTACAGCTATTAAGATGATAGAGCAGGGAGGTTTACTTACAGAATTTCCTATAAAAACGCAACCAAGAGCTAAAAACTTTATTCAGCGTAATAGGATAATAGCAGGATGCTCCGATGCTACTATATTAGTAGAATCTGCAAATAAAGGAGGAGGAATAATAACATGTAATTTGGCAAACAGCTATTCACGTGATGTTTTTGCTTTTCCAGGAGCGGTTGGGCAAGAGTATAGTGAAGGTTGTAACAAACTGATAAGGCAAAATGCAGCGGCATTAATAACTTCTGCTGCTGATTTTGTTAAATCAATGGAATGGGATGATGAGCTAAAACTTAAACTTGCAAGAGAAAAAGGTATTGAAATGGACTTATTCCCAAATCTTTCAGAAGATGAAAGACATATTATCAATACACTAAAAAAAACTAACGATTTGCAGATAAATATGCTTTCAATTAATACTAAAATACCTATAAAAAATATATCATCACTATTATTTGAATTAGAGATGAAAGGAATTATTAGGACTATGGCTGGAGGGATTTATCATTTAATATCATAAAAGAGGGTGTGTCAAAATTGATACATCCTCTTTTTACTCTCCCTTTACCTTGT
>CAMPYS010000071.1 GCA_946998295.1 uncultured Prevotella sp. | reverse complement strand
ACAATGGAATTTCACATAAAAGTGGGAAATTATCTGATTTACAGGTAAGGGAGGTCAAAAAATTGTTGAAACAAGGGGAAAGGTGCGTGGACATAGCACACAAATATGGTGTTCACCTAAACATCATATCAAATATAAAATGTGGACATACATATCGAAGAGTATTATAACAGAATTATAAACAGGATAACAATTAAAAATTATGGCAAGAAAAAAAAACGTTAGCTATGGCAGAAGCCCAGTATAGCAGAATAAAAACAGCTCTCGCAACTCGTACACCTAATCCGAGTATAGGGTTAGGTAGTTTATCAAACATGGGAGGCCCCAATGGTGTGATAGCAAACAGATATGCAAGAGCTACAAATGGTCTAATGAAAATTAAAATGGCGAGTAAAGCCAAAAAGGAGAGAGTCTATAGATATTTACAAAGACAGAAAAGCCACGTAGTAAAAACAGAAAAAGGACTTGTATCTACTTAAAATTAAAAACGATAAATTGGCGGAACTGTATCAGGATAACTTAAATTTATAGAATTATGGCAAGACGCATTTCAAGAAGAACTTTAGGTTATAATTCATCTATGAGTCCTAACAGTACACAGGCAGGACAATATAGTGGAATTATAAACCGTGCAGGTTCGTTGATAAGGAGGAATGTAGAAAGGCAACAGAGCTATGATAGTTTTATTAGGAATTATAATAGAATTATATCAGCGAGAAATAATATGTTGTCTAATAAAACTCGTTCAAAAGGCGCAGTATCAGGATAATAAACAAAGGAGACAAGTCGAATGGATAACAAATATTTCACATCTGTGAGTGTAGAATTAAAACGCTCACAAATAAAACTCCACGATAAGAACCCTCGTACGATCCCTCCAGAGAATCGCAAGGCTCTAAAGCGTGGTATCAAGAAGTTCGGAATGGTCGGAGGTATCGTGGTGAACAAGCGGACAGGCTACACTCTTGTCAGCGGACACCAGCGACTTTCGGTCATGGACGAACTTCAAAAATACAATACCGACACAAAGGAAAACGATTATATCATTCGTGTGGACTTAATAGACGTTGAGGAGAAAGAGGAAAAGGAGTTACTCATATTGCTCAACAACCCATCAGCGCAGGGCGAGTGGAACTATGACGCTCTCAGAGAACTTATCCCCGACATTGACTATAAGGACGCAGGACTTACGGAGCAAGATCTCGATATTATCGGTGTGGATTTCAATTTTCAGACAGAAGAAGAAAACACCATCGCTGATGAACTCGAAACACTCATGGAACCCGTCAAGGAGGAACGTCAAGCAGATGTAGCACAAAAGCAAGCCGAACGAGCAGAAAAAGTTGCTCACATGAAGCAAGTAAAAGAAGAAGTGAAACAAGCTGCTACAAAAGCAGCCGCAAATATGGACGCTTACCTTATGCTATCATTCGACAATTGGGAGGCAAAAGTGGAGTTTTGCGAGAAGTTCGGCTTTAACCCCGATGAGAAGTTCCTCAAAGGTGAAGTGTTCTCCGAAAAGATAGAAACACTTTTAACTGAATAATGGGTGAAGGCATATTGATATATGGTTTAAATGGTAGCAAGCGGAGATATACGAAAGACCTACAAGGATTTGCAGATAAAGTTCTTGCAAGCGGAAGAGTAAGGAAGTCCGTATATATATTCGGAAAGACCAATAAAGCGTATCTGAAAGATTTATTCAAAAAAGGAATTATCGTAAAGTCTGAACTCGCTGCCATTACAGATAAAACCATATTGAAATATCGCAATCACCCAAAGAAACAGAAAGGGGCAACGATAAACATACATAGATTTAGAATGGTTGAATCAGCGGTAAAGAAACCGAAAAATGTCTATATAGACAGAAACAGAAGCCGCCTAATCTATGTATCAAGTGTGAAATATTCTAAAGGTAAAGTCTTGAAAGTTGTGATAGAACCTAATCAGAAGATAGGTAAACGATATTACAATCAAGTCGTATCTATTGGAGTAGTAGATAAAAACAAAATGAACGCACCACAGTATACAAAAATAAAATAGGGGCAATTAAGCCCCTAAGTAGATTGGCGAAGGAGTTGAACCTTGCAATATGCAGCCTTTCGGGTGCCTCGCTACCGATGCGACCATCAATCTATATTGCAAATGTAAAGAGAATATTCGACAAAAGCAAATTATAATTGTTAAAAGATATGGCAAAACCAAAACACGACTACGATAGTGAAGATTTCTACAAGCGCATAGAAGCCCTTGCAATGAATGGATACACGGATAGCGAGATTGCAAATGAACTCAACCTATCCGATGATGTGTTTGGGTCTATGAAGAACAGCAATTATCAATGTTGGAACGAGGAAGAAAATAAGCGCAGAGGGGCTGGAATTAATAGGGTCTTAGCACATGGACGGACAAGAATAGTAGCTTTGCTTCGTGGTACATACATCAAGGGCGCGATAGGTGGAAAGAAGACAAAATCAAGGATAGTTAAGTTCGTACAAGATAAGTGCGAATGTATGGGGCAGGATAAGAAATGCCCCTATTGCGGTGGTACTGGGTGGGTAACACTGACAAATAAAGCAGTGGTGCAAGAATCCGAAATAGAGTTACCTCCTAACATGCAAGCTATTGCTACCCTACTCTATCATCATGACCCAACATGGCGCAAGATGGAGAAGAAACAAGACGATGAAGATGCACTCTACTCCGAGAATGGTATCGACATTGATAAGTGGATGACCGACAATACAAATGAATAGAATAAACCCTCAGCAGATATATGCTCCGTTGTACCACAACAAGGATAAGTTTATCATTCTTGTTACAGGTGGTAGAGGAAGTGGAAAGTCTTTCAATGTTTCCACTTTCATTGAGCGTCTGTTGTTTGAGGTAAAACACCCAACTCCTGCAAAGAGAATAGTCCATCAGATACTCTATACCCGTTATACAATGGTATCGGCTTCAATGTCCGTTATCCCCGAGTTTATGGAGAAGGTGGAACTTGATGGCAATGCCAAATGGTACACACACACAAAGACAGATGTAAAGAACCTCCGCAGCGGTGGTGCAGTCATGTTTAGAGGTATCAAGACATCAAGCGGAAACCAAACGGCAAAGCTGAAATCTATCCATGGTGTTACAACCTTTGTAGTAGACGAGGCAGAGGAGTGGGTATCAGAGCGAGAGTTTGAAACAATCATGCTCTCTATCCGTCAGAAAGGAATACAGAACCGCATTATTATCGTTATGAACCCTACGGACAATAACCATTGGGTTTATAAGCGGTTTATAGAGAACACGCATAAGGAGGTGATGTATGACGGCGTTCCTGTTCAGATAAGCACGCATCCAAATGTACTTCATATTCATACAACTTACTTGGATAACATTGAGAATTTATCGCAGGAGTTTATCAACGAGGTGGAGGAGATGAAAGCTATTAACCCTGAAAAGTACGCTCACACTGTCATGGGTAGGTGGGCAGATGTTGCAGAGGGTGCAGTGTTCAAGCATGTCGGTGTCGTTAAAGAGTTTCCGAAGTGGTGCAAAAAAGTGGCAATCGGTCTTGATTTTGGCTATACAAACGATGTGAGTGCTGCCATGATGTGCGGAATGATAGACGACAACCTTTATATTGACGAGTTGTTTTATCGGACAAGCATGCTCTCTTCCGACCTGATTAAGGCTTTGCACAGATATGAGATGAAAGTCTTTTCAGACAGCGCAGACCCTCGTCTTGTGCAAGAAATTCATAATGGAGGAATAAAGATATACCCTGTTGAAAAGGGTGCAGGATCAATTATCGCAGGAATCGACAAAATGAAGTCACTTAATATTTTTATCACCGAAAGGTCTTACAACCTCCGAAAAGAGTTTCTTAATTATGTATGGGATAAAGACAAGGACGGAAACTATATCAATCAACCGATAGACGCATGGAATCACGGAATTGATGCTACCCGCTACTGGGTTTTAGCGACACTTTTAGGCAAGATACAGAAACCAAAGGGCGACATCGCAGCAGCATTCGCCCGATAACAGAATAACGGTATGACACAGGAACAATTCGCAAAATATAAGTTTCAGCATAGCGAGGTTATCATCTTTCATCAGAAACACCCTGCAATGGATGTTGAAATGATGTTACTCGGTATTGATTTCGACAATGAGGTTTTGAAACTTGCTCCGATTGATATTGGCTATTATGAGGATAACGCTATTTGGGTTAGTCGTGAATTTTGCGACAAACCGAGAGCAATTAGGATGAAAGTAATTAAAGGCAAAAAAGGATAACGATATGGAAACACCAAAGACATTAAATGAAATCCTCGCATTGGAGGACACCGACCAAAAGATAGCCTATCTCAAGAAAGGCAGGCGCACATCGCAGCCCGACACAGACAAGAATCTCGCAGATTGGAATCCAAAACTCCATGACATCATGAAGCCAGAACTCTATCCGAAGATAAAGGTGCTGGTCAAGATGGAGGATGTTAAGTTTGACCCAGAGACAGGAAAATCAATTAAGACTCCTGCCAAATACGAGATGAAAGAGCCTAACCGAATTGCACTCCCCATCGAGCAGGACATCGTGAACATCCATACGGCATTTACTGTCGGAATGGAGCCTACGTTGGACTGCCAGCCAGAGGATGACAAGGAAAAGGGCGTGTTTGAAGCTATCAAGCAAGTATTCAAGAAAAATAAGCTGAAATATCAGAACAGGAAGATTGTACGCTCATGGCTCGCAGAGCAGGAGGTGGCTGAATATTGGTTTGTTATTAGGGACGAAGGCTTTTGGGCGAAGCTCAAGCGAAAGATTGCAGGATTATTTGGCAAGGAAGCTCCGAGATACCGTTTGAAGTCGCAGGTGTGGTCTCCGTTCCGTGGTGACACACTCTATCCTTTCTTTGACGACAGCGGCAACATGGTGGCTTTCTCCCGTGAATATGAGAAGACAGACATCAATGGCAACAAGCACAAGGTGTTCATGACCATTACCGATAAGATGGTTTATCAGTGGAACTTGGATAAGACGTGGGAAGCAAATGCCGAACGGTCATTTGCCCACAACCTGTCTAAACTGCCAGTAGTCTATGCCAGTCGCTCAGAGCCATTGTGCGCAAAGGTACGTCAACTTCGTACGAGGTTAGAAAAGTGTCTCAGCGGTTATGCCGACTGTATCGACAACCATTTTTTTCCCCTCCTTATGCTCTTTGGTGACTTACAGCCCGACAGCGTTACAGGCGATGCAAGAAACCGCATGATGCAGCTAACGGGGGATGGAGCAAACGCCCAATACCTCACATGGAACCAGTCCAGCGACCCTATCAAAGTGGAGATTGAAACATACTTCAATCAGATATACGGCTTGACAAACACGCCACGCATCTCTTTCGACCAACTTAAAGGTGTAGGCAACGCATTGAGTGGGACAGCGTTTCGATACGTCTTCATGGCGGCACACATGGCAGTGCAGAATCATGCGGAGGAGTTAGGATCGTTTTTCCAACGTCGTGTAAACTTCCTCACTTCCGCCATTGGCGCATTGAACGCATCGCTTGAAGAAGCCAGCCGTACCGTTGACATTGAGACAGAGATAGTTCCGTTTATGATAGACAGCGAGAGCGACAAGGTAACCACCGCAGCCGCAGCCGTGAGCGGTGGAGTATGGTCTCTTGAGCATGGAGTTGCCTACTGCTCCAACTATGGCGAGTTACAGGACGAGCTTCAACAAATCAAGGAAGAACAGAATGATAAACAAGGAGTAAACAGTGATGTCAAATGATTGGTCAATATACAAGATGCTTGGGGCAAGTAACCATACTGGCAAGGAAAGGGAATCCAACGACTATTATGCTACAGACCCGATTGCGATTGATAGGCTTGAAATGAAATTCGATATTCCACACAACGTATGGGAGCCATGTTGCGGAGAAGGGCATCTGTCAAAACGTCTTATAGAACTCGGACACGACGTATATAGCTCTG
>CAMPYS010000070.1 GCA_946998295.1 uncultured Prevotella sp. | reverse complement strand
CAGTCATAGCGCAACACCTCATAAACTTAAATGTGCTTTACGTGGAAAATTATATGAGCATTACGCAAAAAACTCAATAATAATCACGCTTAAAACTCTGGAGAAAGAACTATTACCGAGTAACAACTATTACATCAACACATAGAAAATAACATTTATACTCTATTGAAGCATCTTACCTTGAAATTTTTAATATTCATCAAAATCAATCACCTTATCAAATACACCACAATTAGTTTGCGAGCGCAACATAACGTCCCCTTCAAGTAGTGATGAAGCAGAATGCAAAGATAATGCCGATAGTAAACACTAAGTCTCTATATTGATTTGGTTCATTGCTATATAACTTCTATATTTTAGCAATGTGCATTACATCATCTTTACACTTCTTTATCTAACTTTTCCAATCCTTCAACTAGAGTATCTACAAATTCTTTCCTGTCTACCTGTTTGAGCACAAACACATTAGCTTTGTGTTTCGGAACTTTCCTCAAATCAGCAAATGTCTGTCCTCTTGAAACCCCATTATCAGTAACAATATCTACATAATAATTTTTCCCTGAAAAAATCTCTGGTTTAATCAGATATTCCACAGCACAAAGATCATGAATAGGACTGTCTACAAATCCAAACTGCTTACCACTTTCGTTATAAAAACTCAAGAGTTCATAAGCTAGATGACTGACTTTCCCTTTATCTTTTAACGTTTTAATCTCATTCAGAGTGATTGCAGCATTCTCTGTGACGTCAAGACCCGCCATAATAACCGATATTCCCGAATGAAATACTATATGAGCAGCTTCTGGATCCACGTATATATTAAATTCTGCCAACTCCGTGCAGTTTCCGTGGCTAATACCACCACCCATCATGCTGATGCACTCTATTTTTTCTTTAACATCAGGATACACTTTCAAAAGAAGCGCAAGATTTGTCAATGGCGCAAGCGCAACAAGCGTGGTTTTCTCTTTGGACTCCATGATTTTATGGTACATATATTCTACCGCATTTTCTGATACAACAGGATAATCAGTTCCATTAAAATACGATCCGTCCATCCCACTATCACCATGTGCCTCTGGCGCTGTATTTAATGGCTTTACCAAGGGTTTATCCTGTCCTTTTGCGAGAGGAATATCCGAATGCACAAATTCCAGAATATTTTTTGCATTTGTTGTAACTTTTTCTATTGTCTGGTTTCCTCCAACTGTAGAAATGCCCAAAATCTTTAATTTTTCAGGATTCGCGATAGCCGTAAGAATTGCCATGGCATCATCATGCCCAGGATCACAATCAATCCATATTTGTCTCATTATTTTGTCACCCCAATCATATCGTCTATTGTTAATACACCCTTGTATCCAAGAAGATTAGCAAACTGGCAGATATATGGCTGTTTTAGATTACTGGATTTTAACAATTCCTCATCCCAGAAAATCTCTTTTGGACTTACATCCCTTCTTTTCTGTTTGTTTGCCATTACAATAACTCTATCGAATTCCTTCACTACGAATTCCATATCATGTGTGATTGTTATAACAATTTTATTCTTTGAGATAAGCCAATTTATGATTTCGCCAAGTCTTTCTGTAGAACCCCTGTCCTGCCCCGCTGTTGGCTCATCCAAAATCACCACATCAGTATCCATGGCTACAATTGCAGCAATAGTAATAAATTTTCGCTTTGAATACGATAGATTGTACGGATGTTCTTCCAATACATTCTCCACTCCACAAAGCTTTGCAGCCTCTTTTACTCTTTTATCAATATCTTCCTTTGCTATTCCTCTTTTTGATAATCCAAAAGCAATTTCTTTGTAGATACTGTCCTGGAAAATCTGATCATCTGGATTTTGAAACACATAACCCACATTTTTAGCAATTTGCGCTGCTGTACGATTCGCTGTACTTGTACCATTTACCAGAACTTCGCCTTTTGTTGGGCGCAATAATCCATTCATTAATTTTACTGTTGTTGTCTTTCCAGCGCCATTCTGTCCAATAATTGCGACTTTTTCTCCCTTTTCAAATTTCATACTGACGTTTTCAACTGCCGTATACCCATTTGAATATTGGAATGATACATTTTTAAGTTCTAAATATGCCATTGTCACTGTACCTCCTTCATAATCTTCTCAACTGCTTTTTTGACCGTAAGTGGAATTTCATTCCCTTTTATACTTCCCTTTTTCAGAAAATAAAGCACAATCTGAGGGAGCTGACCGCCATACTCTAATACTTTTGGATCTGTCAAAACATCTTTCGACTCTCCATGCATCACAAGCTCTCCGTTATGCATCAAAAGGATAGAATCACAGTATTCTGCTATAAGATCAATCTTATGCTCGATCAAAATAATAGTTTTGCCTTGTTTCTTTAAAATATTTACGATTTCAAATATATCTTCCGTACTCTTCGGATCTAGCTGTGAAGTTGGTTCATCCATGATAACAACTTCTGGATCTAATGCAATCATGGACGCCAGAGCAACTCTTTGCTTCTGTCCACCTGATAATTCATATGGATTTTTATCCACCAATTCTTCCAGATGGAACATTTTTACCAGTTCATTTACTCTCTTTATCATCTGGTCTCTTGGGATTCCGATATTCTCCATACCATATGCAATTTCTTCATATACATTATCTTTTACACCTGAAATCTGCACAAATGGATTCTGAAAAGAATAACCTACGATAGAAGCGAGTTCGCCCGAGCCATAAGTATCAATTTTACGACCATTGATTAAAATTTCTCCTTCTAATTTTCCTTTATATAATTCAGGAATAAAACCGCGTATAATGTTACATAACGTTGTTTTTCCGGATTCATTTTCTCCTATGAGCCCGTACACTTTACCCTGCTCGAAACAGTACGTAAAATTACGAACCACTTGCTTTTCTTCCAAAGGATATCGGTAACTTACATTTTTTAAAACAATCTCTGCCATTACATCAACCTCCATACGACATATCCGATAAACAAAATCACACTTAATACTTCCAGCACAATGTCTAATGCTGTTTTATTAAGAACGTAAACGGAAGTTTTCTTGCCTTTTGCTGAAAATGCTCGCGATTCTAGAGCAAGTACACGTTCTTCTGTCTGCTGAATTGACGAAAGTACCAACGGACCAAGCATTGGGATAAATGCCTTCATCCTTGTTATCAATCCACCTTCTGTTTCAATTCCTCTTGATTTCTGCGCATCTGTGATTGTTTTTGAGATGATTGACATCTGCGGAATCAATTGGATTGTTGAAGAGATAAGAAATGTTACTTTTCTTGGCGTACCTGCATGTTCCAGAGAATAAGTGATATCTTTTACTTTTGTTGTTTCAAAAAATATCATTATCGCGGAAGCTATTGCTGCAATTTTCGATGTCATAGACAAACTTGTTGCAAGTCCTATCTGCGAAAAGTGAATAAATCCCCAGATTGGCGTCTGATCATCGTTAGCAACAATAAATACTTGCATAACAAATATGAACAAAATAATAATAAAAATAGATTTAAAAAATGCACTTAAGAACTGTTTCGTTGTTCCCGCCATAAGACTAATAATCAAAAATACAGGGAGCAATGCGTACTGTAATGCATATCCTGGCGTAAAAATACTAATAATCACGACCAGAAGTGTAATCATAAATTTTGTGGTTGGGTATAATTTACCAATTCTGCTATCCATTGATTTTTGCCCCTTTCTTTTTAATATATTGAAGTCCATAGTTTAATTTGACTAAAAAGCGGTCTGGAATTCTTCGCACAACGATCCATGCAACCGCAAAGTTTACAATTGTATTAATTGTTCCTGAAATTACATTTGTTGTTAATACAGAATTCCAAAGAGCTTGCCCCGATGCAACGAACGCAGCTGTAAGAAGATCTGTTCCAGCTCCAGTAACTCCACCAAACATAAACACCGTAACTACAGCAGCAGATACAGATGACACTACATTTAGAAGAACACAACCGAAGACAATACCAAGAATATTACTGTAGAATTTCCATCTGGAAAGGAATCCAGATACAAGTCCAATCAGCATTGATACTATTGCATAGCCAAAAGCTGTAGGATAAATCATTCCGTTTACTGCATTTCCAAGCAATCCTGTTACCATTCCAACCCATGGACCCATGAGCATGGATACCAGAATGGTTCCAATTTGGTCAATAAAAATCGGAAGTTTCAATATTTGAGACATCTGATAGCCTACTACGTTAATGGATACACCCACGGGTATCAATACAAGTGCTATCAATGAAAAATCATATTTTAATCCTCTTTTCACTTCTTTTCCTTTCTGCCCGTTTATATAGTTCGTTATATTCCTAAATGGACTCTTATGTTTACCGCCTGAATACATTTATGGAAAATTCCCATGATTCAAATTTTCAACGCTTACACAATCTATTCTTCATTCTTCATGATTTCCGAGAAAAAATACCTTGTAAGACTACATCCCACTGATGTGGTGAAAATGCTTAGCACATAAAACTACATTGTCAGTGCTTCTTTACAGCTTTGACACACATTGATGCAACCACACTAAAACCCAGCACAATTGCAGGATTCGCACCTTCGCTATCGCAATGATACAACAAGAACCCCAGTGAGTATATCTACAGGCCTTACATAATGATCCATCTGATACGCATAATCAATATTTATAGAACCAAAAACAAGTCCTTTTATCCTGCATTGCTCACATTTTAACCTCCTTGTTCATGTCGCTTATTTTTCATTTATTGTATATACTTTCTATTTCCTTCTAAAGGTCATATGTCCTTTCATAAAATTAATAACAATTTATACAAAAACAGCAGGAATTTCATTACAAAATCCCTGCTGTCATAGCAATTATGAATAAATTGTTTTAGTGATTATGAATAAATATTTGTTTGTAGTTCTTTATATTGATGTTTGCCAATAATGATTTTTTTCTGTACATTTTTTAGTTCACCAGTCTCTTTCAATTTCTGCAAATTGCGCCCGACTGTCCTGATACTCATTCCGATTCCATTTGCAATATCCTTATATTCGGCTTCTATAAGTAACTCACCACTTGCATTCTTCATATTCTGATGACTTTCATAATATGTAATCAAAAAAAATCTCACTCGATCTAATCCAGACATGTAGTACATAATCCCATCATTTCCCGAACGTTTATATAAATCGTCCGACAGAAGATTAATACATTTCTTAAGTAATTCTTTGTCTTCCATGATTGTCTGATATACCAACGCTGCATCTATACGTAGCGCCTTCACTTTAGTTACTGTACTAAGCGTTGCAATATAACTATCTTTCCCTGCAAGAATCTCCAATAGCCCAACACTCCCATTAGTACTGTTTAACTGAAAATAACTGTATGTACTTCCATTCATATACTCACGTATTCCAGCAACTACGCCATCTTGTATGAAATATATGTAATATGGTCTATCTCCCCTAGATACAAGAATACTGTTCTTTTCATACTCTACTAACACGCCTTTTTTTATTAGAGACTCTGGCAATGCGTGCAAATTAAAATCTCCGTCTGATCTATATTTCTCCCATAGCTTTTCCAGAATCATACTTATCACCTGCGGCTAATTCTTCTATTATTTTGTTATCTTACTCATCATAGTTTCTACCAACAATTCAAAACAGATTATCCTTATTGCAAATGTCCTAAAAATTAAGATTCCAAGTATGAAATAATCTATATTACACATCATGTTATCAAATCTGCATACTGAATCTTGCTTTACTTATATTTTTGCCTTTGCTAATTAACTTGCATGAGTATCATCAACAGTTTTAGACCACTAATATACTCAGCAACAAAAAAACAATAAATCAGCTTCAACCTGCTTCACAGAATATTAGAACAATATCACGCCAAACGTCGGAATAAAAATCCGCCAATCGTCGGAAAGAAAGTTCCCATCGGCTTTCTATTCGAGACACTTTGCGTCAGAGATTTGCGCATTTTTGCAGA
>CAMPYS010000069.1 GCA_946998295.1 uncultured Prevotella sp. | reverse complement strand
GATGTGTCAGCCCTAATTTATTTTGTTTGAAAAAGTTTTACCGGACAGCAATAAAAAATAATATACATAATGGAAAAATATCAATCACCTATTTTTGAAATTATAAAGATAAATAATCGTTTTCTGATAAAAAAAGAAAATATACCGAATGGTTAACACTATATGCAAAACAAATAGAAAATGGAAACAAATGGTATGTATGTGATAACCAAAACATGGCAGATTCTCCTGGATATAATTTTTTAAAAGAACCAACTAAAGATAGAAATATTAAAGGATTCACAAGCTACTTCTGGAATAAAAAAGGAGATCAGTATATTTACGCTATACGATTTGAAGGAAATGAATATTATAATGACAAAATAAGATGTGCTTATAGGTATAAAATGCTAAATCTTAATGTATGGAGAGATAACCCATTAATTAAAGAACAACAAATGATTGTTACAAGTAGATGGATAGGAGATGCACCTATAACCATAGATGATATAGCTAATGACGCTTGGTGGGAACATAATAAAGAGTATAACGTTATACGCAAACTACCAGCTGAAGGATTCTTCACAAGTCGCGGTCTCACTGGCGCAGGTCAAGCAGGTTGCTATTTAACAGCAGGTTATTATTTGTTTGATAATTATTGGTCTCAATGGTATAGAATGTTTGACGCAGATTGGAAATATGGTAGTTTCCAAAGAAAAAAAATTGATACTAAGAAAGGACTTATTAGACCAATAACAAATACTATGATGTGCAACGAAAAAGCTGGCGAAGAAAATACAGGAAACGGTACAGGACAAACATACTCGATACCACAAAATCATTATAACAGATAAAAAGATTATGAATATAAGACTGCTTTAAAACAAACTTTCTAAATCGTATTTTAAAGATTATCATCATTCGTGAATAACGTCAAAGAAAAATCAACTATATGAGATAAAAAACAATTTTTATTATTTACTCTCATTTTTGAGAAATTGGAACACAAATATATATTATAATCCATAAATGAATAGTTTGCAAAGCTCAAACTATTCATTTATAAAATTCCACATATATACAAAATAACAACATATTACACAACATATTATAAGTATTTACAAGTTATCTTAATATTTTAGATATATAAAACACAAAAGATATAAATTATTGATTTTATATTAAGCTATTAAAGTTATTAAAAACTAATAAAATATTTGGTTATTAAATTATAATTGAATATATTTGCGCTATAATAAAAGAAAGGTAAATAACTAATATAAACATTATTATCATTTACTATGGAAGTTAAAAAAATTATACAGAGCTTAGAGCTCAAGCACCCAGGAGAAGCTGAATACTTACAAGCTGTCCAGGAAGTTCTCGAATCAATCGAGGAAGTTTATAACCAACACCCAGAGTTTGAAAAAGCTCAAATCATTGAAAGAATGGTTGAGCCAGAGCGTATTTTCACTTTCCGTGTAACATGGATTGATGACAATGGTAAAGTTCAAACAAACCTTGGCTACCGTGTACAATTTAATAGCGCAATAGGTCCATACAAAGGAGGTTTACGCTTCCACAAAGCTGTTACACCTTCAATGCTAAAATTCTTAGGTTTTGAACAAACATTCAAGAATGCTTTAACAACATTACCTATGGGTGGTGGTAAAGGTGGTTCAGACTTTGACCCAGTTGGTAAGTCAGAAGCTGAAATTATGCGCTTCTGCCAAGCCTTCATGCTTGAGTTACGCCATAATATAGGTCCAGACCAAGATATACCAGCAGGTGACGTTGGTGTAGGTACAAGAGAAATTGGTTACCTCAATGGTATGTACCAAAAACTATCAAGACGCTACCACACTGGTGTATTAACAGGTAAAGGTGCTACATGGGGTGGTTCTGCATTCCGTCCAGAAGCAACTGGTTTCGGCGCTCTTTATTTTGTTGATCATGTAGTAAAGAAAGCTGGTAAAGAAATAGCTGGTAAGAAATTTGCTTTATCTGGCTTCGGTAACGTTGCATGGGGTGCAGCAATAAAGATTAACCAATTAGGAGGTAAAGTAGTTGCAATATCTGGTCCTGATGGAGTTTGTGAAATAAAAGATGGTATAACATCTGAAATGATAGACTACATGCTTGACATGCGTGCTTCTAACCGTAATAAGGTTGAAGATATGGCAACAAAATTCCCTAACAAAGCTAAATTCATTGCAGGTAAGAAAGCTTGGAGCATACCATGTGATATAGCTCTTCCTTGTGCATTCCAAAACGAACTTAGCGAAGAAGATGCTAAAGAACTTAAAGCTAATGGATGCTGGTGCTGCTGTGAAGTCTCTAATATGGGATGCCAACCAAATGCTATCCACTTCTTCCAACACAATGGTATACTATTTGCACCAGGTAAAGCTGTTAATGCAGGTGGTGTTGCTACATCTGGTCTTGAAATGACACAAAATGCTGCACACTTAAATTGGGCTCCAGCAGAAGTTGATGCTAAACTACATTGGATTATGGAAAGCATACACGAGCAATGCGTTAAATTTGGTACTCAACCTGACGGAACTGTTGACTACGTCAAGGGTGCTAACATTGCTGGTTTCATGAAAGTTGCACAAGCTATGCTTGAACAAGGTGTGATTTAATCATATTTTTATAGAAATACACCCCTATCTTATAAAAATAAGGTAGGGGTATTTTATTTTTTATAAAATATATAATAAGTGTTAGAGAAACACCTTATTTTGAACATACAAATTATAATAAATGAAAATTTATAAAATTTTATTTACAAATATATTTCTAATACTTTTGCCATTATTTAGCCAAGCACAACAGGTAAAACATAAAGCTTCCTATTATAATAATAAATTTCATGGGAGAAAAATGAGTAATGGTGAATTATACAATAGAAATGATTTTACTTGCGCACATAGAACATTACCTTTTGGAACAAGATTAAAGGTTACAAATATAAAAAATGGAAAAGAAGTAATTGTACGTGTAACTGATAGAGGACCATTTACAAAGGGACGTATTATAGACCTTTCATACGCTGCTGCAAAACAAATAGATATGGTATCAAATGGAGTTACATATATAAAGATTGAAGTTTTACAAAAAGAAAATGAAATACCATATACAGCTGAAGAAAATATTCCTCAAGTGATACCTGAAATTGAATATGGGTTTGCAGGGGTATGTTATGAATTTATGACAGAATGGAAAAATAAACCGCAAGAAGAAAAACCAAAGAATATAAAACGTAAAGTAAAAACATATTTAGGAAATAAAAAACAAGATAATAAAACAGAATTACCCAAAATGACTAATAATAAATATCAAGGACGTTCTAAAACATGGACTAAATTCTTTAAAGACATAAAAAATGGTCTACTTGGGCTATTTAAATAAACAATATTATTCTTATACATAAAATTGTTACTTAGAACTTTTATTTGATTTAGGTAAAAGTAAATTTAAAATTACACCAATTATTGCAGATAGTCCTATACCACTCATAGCAAATTCACCATAGTTAATCACTGCACCTCCAATACCTAATGTTAAAGTTATTGAAATAATTATTGTATTACGAGTATCACTAACATCTACCTTATTACTTATAAGATTTTGAATTCCAACAGAAGCTATAGAACCAAATAATAATAACATTATACCTCCTAAAACCGCAGTAGGAATACTCTGAAGTAATGCACTTAATTTACCAATAACAGAAAAAATAATCGCTGTGAAAGCAGAAATACGTATTACCTGTGGATTTGTTATCTTTGTTATACTCATAGCTCCAGTAACTTCGCTATATGTAGTAACTGGAGGACCTGCAAAAAAACTTGCAAATAAACAAGCCAAACCATCTCCCAACATTGTACGATGAAGTCCAGGATCTTTAGAAAATTTCTTATCTGCCACTGAACTTACAACATAAATATCACCAATATGTTCTATAACTGGTGCAATAGCAACTGGTATCATAAACAAAAAAGGTTCCCAAGAAAAATGTGGGAGATGAAAATTAGATATTGCAGTAGGAAGAGCTAACCATGGAGCAGCTTTAACTCCTGTAAAATCAACTTCTCCAAATATTATAGCAACAACATACCCTACAATAATACCACACACAATCGGTACCAATTTCAATAACCCGCGTCCTAAAGACAGAATCATAACAGCAACAAATAATGAAATAAAAGCTAAAAACCAATTTGTTTTTGCCATATCAACAGCAGAAGCTGAAAGAGAAAGTCCTATAAGGATTATAACTGGTCCTATAACAACTGGTGGAAATAACTTATCTAGTATTTTTTTTCCTTTCCACTTTATTAAAGCTGCCATAACAAAATATACCAAAGAAACTCCTATTATACCAAATAGCGTACCTGGCATTCCCCACTGTTTAGATGCTGATATTATTGGAGCAATAAATGCAAATGAAGAGCCTAAAAAAATAGGAACTCTACCTTTTGTTACTAAATGAAATATTATTGTGCCAATTCCTGCAGTAAATAATGCAGTTGAAGGGTCTAATCCAACAAGTAATGGAACCAAAACAATAGCTCCAAATGCTACAAATAAAAATTGAATTCCTACTATTGCTTTTCTAAATGACGATAATTCTTTTTTATACATTAGTAACTATTATGAATTGTATGTTATGTTATGTTATTTTATCTTACAATACAAAAGTAAAAATTTTTATTCTATAATACGAAAAAGCATCTCAGTTATATTAACTAAGATGCTTTCAAAAAAATCAATACTCTTCTAAAAAGTTTGTATAATCGTTTTCTTTAAAATCATTGATTCTGTGGTGTCCATATACCAAAATCTTTCTCTTTCATCTTCTCGTTTTCCTCAACAATAGAAAATTTATTTGGAGTCGGAAGTTGAACCGCAATACCAAGTTTTGTCATAACATTACGCTCAATAGTTATCTGCTTAGTATAACTCTTTTTAGTACCATTATTCAATGTCCAAATCAAAGATAGGGTTATGTCTGCCTTTTCATTTCCATTATATACAGAACTAATTCTATTAAAAGCATAAATAGAAGCATGATCATATTTTGGATCTGTAGACTTAACTGTTATAGTCTTCATAGGAAGATAGGTCAACTCTAAAGTTCCCTCTTCAGGTGGAGTTATTACAAAATGTAAACCATAAACCATTAATTTAGTATTTATAGAAATGCTACTATTCGCTTCAGCTGAATAGTTTTCTAAAACACCATATTGTTTTATCATGCGTGGGGCCTCTGCAACATCATCCTTAGAGATATTAGTTCGACCATAAATTATAAAGGGAAGATTTTCTGTTGACGATAATACAAACTTATTCTCTAATTTTGTAGGAAAGCAGTCAGCTTCATCAGCAAGAGCACCATGTTTAAAAGGCATTAAATATTCTCCATTAGAAGAATATATTTTATCTTCATTATCCTCCACAACTAAACATTCAAATTTATATATCTTACCCTCTGTAATAAGCAATTTTATCTGAGAAGGATCATCAAATAAACCGTAAGCATACTTAGAATAATTTTTAGTTGTTATTCCATCTTTACAATAAATATTAATAGCATACACCTTTTTAGACTCATCAGTACGAGTTAAAGATTTAGCAGATTTAAACAATGGAGATTCACTAATAATATTGATTGCCTCTTCATTAACTTGTAAAGATACAAGATGTTGCTTATTGGCTACAACATTATCAAGATTATCAACTATTGCCTTTTGGCAAGATACCATTCCCAGAATACTAAGAAATAAAAATGCAGTAAATGCAGATACTATTTTATTCATATCATTTAGTAAGTGTTAAATTATAAAATGTTATTTATTTTTTCATATATAGTATTTTTGTAATATATTTAGAACTACTATAAACACTAAGGTAGAAATTATAGGTTATAGTCTTAGATTGCAAATATAATAAAAAATCAAAAACTAAAGAAAACTATTATCAATTATTTAATAATAAATACAAAAAAAAAGCATCTCAGTTAAATTAACTAAGATGCTTTAAATAAAAAAGGCAGCTACCTACTCTCCCACATTGCATTGCAG
>CAMPYS010000068.1 GCA_946998295.1 uncultured Prevotella sp. | reverse complement strand
GAAAGAATACCTGCTCTTTTAATCGATTCGGCAGCATCTTATCATCAATATCCATCCTAGCTATGAATTCTCCACGACTTACTGCAAGCCCTACATTTAAGCTTCTTACGAAATTATGCTTACAACTTATTAACGTTATTCGTTTATCCTCAATTGATTGTATTTTATTAATGCTGTTATCAGTTGAACCGTCATCTATGATGATTATTTCGAAATTCTGATATTGCTGTTGGACAATGCTATCAATGCAATTGATGATATATTTTTCTCCATTGAAGACAGGTAAAATTATACTTATGCGTGGGAGTCCTTGCGCTTGACGAAGTTTTTTTATATAGTGTTTACTGAGAGACTTATCCATTATTTTTACTTAAATTGATTTGACGTATTAGAGGATTCATAAGAATTATGTACATTCTTCGTTTCGACTTTGTATGAAATAATCATTATAAGAAACTAATTCAGAAAAACTTCTAGTTGCATTCTCCTTGAAAAAAAGTTTAGTTGATACAATCCTTTCCTGATAAATTTCCAGAGATGCAATTTGATACATGAGAAAATCAAGTCCGTTTTGCTCTTTCAAAAAAGAAAGTAAATTTGCTTGGAAGCTGGTGCTATAGAACATTTCTGCAACTAATAAGATGTTTCTTATGAAATCTGGAGAGTTTAATTCATAAGGAACTGTAGTATTATCTCTAAATTTATGACCAAATTTTACATCCAAGGCCACGTAGGATTTCCCCCCCATTATCCAATTCTTTAGGCAGATAAACTGTTCGTCTAACCCATAAGAAGACAATCCTTCAAGACCTTTCAGTTTTAGCCAGTAATCTCTATCGAAGGCATATGAAGCACCCAGAAGACACGGAACCTCCACTCTTCTCGACTTTTTTTCTTCGCTTGTAATCTTTGTGACCCAATGAATGTTCGAAGTGTTAAAATCCCAATAAGCACCATATCCAATCTTTTCTGATGTTTTATTTCCATCTAAATCAAGAGGTATTGTAGCTGCGCAAAGTAAATTATCTGATAATTCTTCAAGGTGAGTAATAATATTCTCCAACCAGTCATCTTGGTATACTCTCATATGGGCATCTAACAAAAGTATGTATTTAGTGCGAGCTAAGAGTACGCCTTCGTCCCTTGAGGAAGCGACTCCAACTCTATTCTTGTGTTCCCGATAGATACAATTATATTTTTGGGCAACTTGAAAATAATTATATTTATCAGTAGATCCATCATTTATCAAAATGATATCAAAGGGAATTTTTGCATGCTCCTTTATATTTTTTACAGTTTCTTCAACTTCTACTCCTTCATTTAGGAATGGAATAATTATCGTTATTTTCTTATAAGGATTCATCGGTTAATCTTTTATTCGTAGCTATTATTCAAGTAATTATAAAAAAAACTCCTAACCTTTTACTGTCTGAGAAAGTTGATACTCTTTTTCCATACTTTCAGTTTCATATCCTTAAAATCAAATATAATATTTTGTCCTAAAGATTTGAAAAAATGTAAGCCCATCAGCATGTCCCAACTTTTTTCTGTATATCCATCTCCAATAAAGTTTATCTTTTCTTTGGGCTGAATAACTCGCCCTCCATATACAAGAGTGGGATGATGTAGATGAATGTTCAGAGTGTCTTCTGCCCCACTTACTGTTAATGTTAATCGCCTGTCCTGTTTGTTTTTTACAACGGGAAATTGATTAGAATATCTTTGATAGAAATCTTTACGCATGAGCATATAAGAGTCAAAACCTGAATCAATTATTCCCATGACATTCATATTATTGATCATTATTGGTGTGGTCAATCTGGGATATTTATAGTCTGTAAGCTGTATTTGCTCTTCCCAGTCGCTTTTTGGAAGAGTATCATGTGGAAAACTAAGCAGTTTATGTTTCCAGTCAACTTCCAAGCGTCCCAATCTTTTGATGATAGGTAATCCTATCATAGGTCTGTTGAATTTATCATATACTCGTTGAGCTTTACGTAACTTCTTTGCCGACATTTTATGCTCAGATAAATATGGAATAGGATTAGCCATATCTATAATAAGAGTTGGTACATTATAAAATGAATAATTACCTATAACTATTGAGTCTATATTTACAATTGGATGTCTCCCCATACTTGTATCAAGACTATCCTTTCCATACGCTATCCTCAAGGTATCAGCTACTTGATGAGTTAAGTACATTGGAACAGGAACACCTGTGTCCCAAAATACATCTTTCTTAGATCCGTTTACCTCAATTTGTGACATAATAAGAGGGTCAATAGTAAAATTAACGGATTGATTCCCTTTTTTTCGCACAACACGCATAGGTGGAATTAAGACAGCTTCATCTAAGAATTTATCCATGTTATTTATAAATTGAAAAATTTGTTGTGAATATTCCTCAGATATGCCTTGTTTCTTTATTGTTGGATAGTATTGCTCTTTAAACCAATTGCTATATGTATGAGCTTCAGTATATTTCCCTTCCTCAATATATAACTGAATTAATTTCTGAAAAAGGAATAGCATATCACCAGGATATTGATTCCAGTTAGGTAGCAAGTTTTTCTCCAAGGCTTCGATTGCCAATCGATTTTGATTCTTTGAAATAGCACTAAAGACAGTATGACAGAGTGCCATAGTAGGGGTTACTGAATCAAACTTCATATAAAGCTGACCCATTTCATGATATCTTTGAGTATTCAACTTATCAAAAAAGCAAGCGGGCGTATTTTCTACTTGTGCCCAGATAGAATTTGGACTGAGTATAAAGAAGGATAAAACAAATAGGTGTAGAATTTTCATTACTTTTTTTATTAAAAATGGATAGTTACCCCCCCAACAAATTTTGTTGGAGAGCCTTTCCAATCTGTGGATACTGAACCAGAAACGGTAACGCCTTTAATATTTGTTGATATAGTAACAGTTGGTCCACCAGGTTTAACAACAACGCTAACATCTGGATTATTTGGGGTGGGAGTATGTATATTTAAATCTAAACTGCTTGGATTGTTTGTTCCAATGCTTGGAGATGTTGTGACTGTAGGTAGACCCTTACTTGGCAAATAGCCACCAGGAACAGTTTCGGGATTAATACAAATATCATGCGTAGGATCATAAACATATGGAGGATTATCTCCATTATTATCACCTGCTCCGCCAATCATTTTTGCGGCTTCTTCTGATGAAATTTTAGTAAATTCATCAAGACTTGTTAAAAATATTTTTTTCATTTTGCTAATTTGTTAATGTAAATACTATAAAAATCTACACCTATTTTTTCATACAAAGTCTATACACGATGTAATTTGATTGAAATTATCGTTAATATATATAAGTCGCTCGGATTCTAATTCCTCTAATATACTTACAATCCTAATAGATAAAAAACTCATATTTAATAGTTTATTTAGAGCTGTCAAGATTGTATCATATGAAAGAATCCTTTTGTTCAATAGTTTTAATATTAGAACATCTATCTTCCCAAGTTGCAGGGAGCGTACACACCTTTCTCCCATATATTCTTGATATGAAAAATGAGTATCGTCTATAGGAGTTATTATAAGTTTATATTTATCGCTTTCTGAGAAAATATTATAGTGGCTCAGCCTTTCTACCCTTCCATTAGTTTTATAGAGTACGAAGTTTTTCCATAAGCTGATTTCTTCGATAACAGATATTGTATTTCCTAAGGAAAAACCTATAAATTCAGAGACTTTAAATAGACGAAGCATGTGCAAACAATTCTTTATTTTAAGCACATCTTCTCCATCCCATAACCTTTCAGATTTATACTTTCTATATAGATATAACTCTATTTTATTGCGAGATAAGAGTTTAGCATTCAGAAGAATCTCTGCAAATGTATGATTGGAATTTTCATTGCTATTTTCTTCCAGAATGAAGTAATCCACGGCTAACTTTCTGACCTTAAGTTTGCTCAAGAGGCAAACTACATTATTTGTTATCTTTCCATCATAAAAAATTGATTCTATAGAAATATCAGAATATTGATTCTTAATATTTAACAAACCACATAGTAATGACTCAAAAGAGATGGAACTATCCATGCAGGACAGTTGAAACGTTGCAGTATTGTGGATATTAGCAATAACTTTAACTTGTAAAAGAGTCTGATCTACATTTGTAATATTACAATAATATTTCCTCGATAATGAGTGGTCCGCTTCCTTAAAATAAGGAATCAATTTATCAAAAAGAACACCTAGTGATGAAGTTGGAGTAAGGTCTTTTACAAGCTGTTGAAGAGACTCATCCCAATACCATTGCTTATTCCAGAAGTTAGATTTAGGAGGATTCGCTACAAGAAAATTCACCAGCAATTCTTCTGAATACAAGCTTCCACAAACTACGGCATCTATATTGTTATCTTTCAATAGAAATTCGTTATTCATTGATGCGTCAGCACCATACATTACCACATGTGATTTAGGGTATTTTAATTTTACTCTCTGGATAATAACAGCAGTCTTGATAAAAGAAGGTATAACAGGAAAAAACCATATAGGAGAGCCAGTAATAGTGTTTTGGTCTATACATGAGTCAATAATTAGTGCCAATCGATTTGAATATTTTCTCATGTGTTTCTGATAGCAACTGACATCCAAGTTTAGATGAGATGGATTTAAATCAATTAAGCTAGCACAGATTCTTGATTTTAAATATTGATTCTTTTCAATATCTGCAATATAATTATAGTATAGTAAGAAGGCATTTTCTGCTTTGCACCTATGCCAAACAAAATCAACTTCTTCCTTTAGCAAAGCTTCTGTCCAATCACAAATGCAAAAAGGAAGATGTAGCTTTGCCTCTTTATCAAGGCCAATTCCACTAAGGTGTGCATCCATATAAGAAGAATAGCTTATATTATTAAATATATATTGGTATGCTTTCTGTTTCATGTACCTTTTAATCTTAATTTAACCGTAAGTAATATATAAATAAAATTTATGACGTTGTTATGTTATTCTCTTGAGAGGATACCAATTCAGAATAATATCCATGATTCTGTAATAGTTCTTCATGTGTCCCTATTTCTACTATTTCTCCTTGATTCATAACTACAATTTGATCCGCATGGCGGATAGTACTTAAACGATGGGCGATTACAACAACAGTCCTATCTTTAAATGAGTCTTTTAAAGCTGCCGTTATTTTAGCTTCATTGACAGTATCAAGCGCATTGGTCGCTTCATCCAAGAAAAGCATTTGCGGATTTCGATATAATGCTCTGGCAATAAGTAGTCGTTGCTTTTGTCCGCCACTAAGCCCACGCCCATTCTCGCCAACCATTGTATCGAAGCCTTTTGGCATTGAGTTTATTTCATCCTCAATCTGTGCAATACGACAACATTGATGTAACCGTTCATAATCAATATGTTCATCATCTAGGACAATGTTTGTTATAACCTTCTCGCTAAACAACTTGCCATCCTGCATAACTACCCCGCTTAAACTACGCCACTGTCTGAGATTTATACTTTGAATGTTCAGTCCTCCCATTTTTATCTCTCCATAAGTGGGATTGTAAAGTCTAACGAGCAGTTTTAACAAAGTAGATTTACCACTTCCACTTCCTCCAACAATAGCAGTCACTTTATTTTGGGGAATTCTTAGATTTATATGCTTCAGCACAAATGGAGAGTTTACAGTATATTGAAAATGCACATTATCTAATATAATTTCCTTACTTTCTGGCAATATCCTAGTCGAACCAATTGAAAGTAGTCCTTCCTCGTCGTCAAGTTGCCGAATTTCGTTCATACGAAGAAATGAGATTTTTGCATATTGGGCTGATACAATAAAGTTGATAAACTGTATCAGGGGACCATTGAGCATACCTATAATAAATTGAGTTGAAATCATTACGCCGAAAGTAATTTTTCCTTCTATAACGGCTGAGGCACAAAAGAACACTATACCCATATCTTTTAGATTCTCTATGAATTGAGCACCTAAATTCTGCATGTTTGTTATGGCTAAAACACGCTTATTCACATGATATAGTTCAGCTTGTATTCCTTCCCACTTCCATCGGCGAGTTTTATCATAATTATATATTTTTATATCCTGCATTGCTCCAATTGTCTCTACCCAATAACTTTGATCACGCGAGAGTAATCCAAAATACTGCCAATCGAGTTTCTTCCTAATATTCATAAATAAGAGAACCCATAG
>CAMPYS010000067.1 GCA_946998295.1 uncultured Prevotella sp. | reverse complement strand
AGACAAGGTAAAGGGAGAGTAAAAAGAGGATGTATCAATTTTGACACACCCTCATGGGCTTATAATTCCATTTTCTACATCAGCAAGGTGTGTCTTTGTGACACAAACTGCCGTTTGTCCCACAAAGACCCTTACCCCAAATGGGGAATAAAATCACACCGAAGTCGTGATTAGAAGAACAAAAATAAGAGAATATGGCAAGCGATAAATCAAGGAAAAGAGTAGCGAAAAAGTATGGTAATATGCCCGATAAGTGGGACGATTGGCACGTCCGTTTACCAGACCCGAAAGACCAAATACGAGTGATAGACCTCTATCACAAGTCAGGCGCAATGTCCAAGTCCGAGTTTGTGCGTGCAAGGTTATTAGGAGAGCATTTCAAGGTGATAACGGTGGACAAGTCCGCCGTGGAGTATTATCGCAAGCTCTCTGAACTCACAGCCCAAGTACATAAAATTGGAGTGAACTACAATCAGGTGGTACGACTGATGCGCCTTTATACGGCAGAGAAAAGTGTAAAGGCGTTGTTACATGAAGTTATCCTGCTGACAAAAGAACTCACCATCTTACAAGAACAGACGGTGAGTTTAACCATTGACTATCGAGAGAGATAAGGATTGTGTGATGGGATTATATTCCCCCAAGCATTTTTTGCAGCAGATTGCCCGATGAACTTACTATCTGAAAGTCTACCGTCTGGTTTTCCACAGATTTTATCTCAGTTATCTTGAAACGGCAAATGGGGTTCTGACGGTCAAAAGTGTCTCGGATAGGAGACAGGTCTCGTATCTGTCCTGCAAACGTTCTATATGGAGATTGCAGACAAATTATTTGTCCCTTCACTTTGTCTGGGCGTTTGTTCTCAAACTTAAGCAAGATGGTTATATTCGTGCTGTCTACTGGTGTGGTTGCCGTTTTGTGTATGGTAGCCGTACCCGAATATACTTGTTTATAGGGCAGGAAATAGGCTACAGCAAAAAGGCAGAGCAACACCATTCCGATGGCGGTAATGCCATAACGGATAAGCGAGGAGGGTATCTGTCCCACGATGCTGCGTACTTTCTCGCTGCGAAGCTCAAAACTCCGTTCCTGTTTCTTTGCTTGTTTGTCCATATCAGTTGCCCAATTCTAATTGATTCTTCACTAAGACAAAGTATTTGCCACGTTTGGCGGTCAGTTCTTCGTGTGTACCTACCTCTACAATTTTACCTTCATCCAAAACTACAATTTGGTCGGCATCGCGAACAGTGGAAAGACGGTGTGCCACTACTACAACTGTTTTTCCCTTGTAGAACTCCGAGAGGTTTTCTGTAATGGCTCGTTCATTGTTGGCATCGAGGGCATTGGTCGCTTCATCCAAGAAGACGAACATTGGATTCTTATAAACTACCCTTGCAATAAGGATGCGTTGTCGTTGCCCTTGACTGATACCTTGTCCGTCCTGTCCTATCATCGTGTTGTAAGCCAAAGGCAGGGCTTCTATATAGTCGGCTATGTTTGCTACACGGGCAGCATGACGGATACGTTCGATGTCGGGTTCATCGTCAGATATGGCGATGTTTCTCGCAATGGTATCGGAGAAGAGATATCCCTCCTGCATCACCGCACCGCATTGGCTTCGCCACCAGCCGAGGTTGTATTCACTCAAATTGGCATTGCCTATCTGAATACTTCCGTTTAATGGCTCATAGAATCCCAAAAGAAGTTTTACGAGCGTTGTCTTTCCGCTTCCACTCGCTCCCACGATTGCCGTTACCTTGCCGTTGGGAATAGAGAGGTTGATATTCGATAGAATATCTTTCGGACTGTAGATGTCGTATTTAAAGGATAGGTCTTTTATCGTGAGGGAATGTCCCACGGCTGTTTCGTCCGAATAGGCATTTTGTGTCCTATCAGTATTTTCTTCATTGGTTTCGGTATGTATTTCGTTCATGCGATCAAGGCTGATGCTTACGTCCTGCCATGAGTAGATAAATTGAATGAGTTGCTCCACAGGACTGTTGAGCTGTCCGATGATGTACTGCACCGCCAGCATCATACCGAGTGTCATGTTTCCTTGGATTACGGAGGTAGCAGCAAGTACCGTGATAAGGATATTCTTGACCTCGTTGATGGTGATGCTTCCTGCCTGCTGCACTTGTTGCAGATTGAGGGATTGCAGGTTCACCTTGAACAGGTCGGCTTGTACGTCCTCCCATTCCCAACGTTTGCGCTGTTCGCACCCCTGCAGTTTGATTTCCTGCATACCGCCAATGAGTTGGTAGGTGACGTTACGGTTGCGCCCTGCCTGCTCGAAGTATTTGTAATCAAGCTGTCTGCGCTTTTTGAGAAAAAGGATAATCCATCCGGCATAAAGCGATGTACCAAAAAGGAAAACAAGGAAGATGCTTATGTTATAGACTGCAAGCACAATACCGAAGACAAGGAAGGTGAAGAACGAGAACAGCAGACTCAGACTGCTTGAGGTGAGGAACTGTTCCACACGTCGATGGTCTTCAATGCGTTGCAAGAGGTCGCCCATCAGCTTGGTGTCGAAGAACTTCATCGGGAGTTTCATCAGCTTGATGAAGAAATCTGATATGAGCGATATATTGATGCGTGTGGATATGTGAAGGAGTATCTTGGAGCGGATAAAATCAATGGCAGTACGGCTGAAGAGGAGCATCGTCTCCGCCAACAGCACTAACCACACAAAGCCGAGGTCCTTTCCTCCGATACCCGTATCTACTATAGCTTGTGTCAAGAAAGGAAAGATAAGCTGCAGGAGCGAGCCGAGCAACAAGCCGAGTATCAACTGCGTAAAGAAACGCTTGTATTTCTTGAGATAGCTCCAAAGAAACTTCACTCGGTTATGCGTGGGGATAGTCTCCTCTGTCTTTTGTGCGTAGAATTGTTCCGTCGGTTCGAGGAGTAGGGCAATGCCTTTCTCCTCGCCATCAGTCTTGGTGCTTACCCAATGCTCACAAAATTCCTCTTTCGTATAGGTTACAAGTCCTTTGCCTGGGTCTGCCACAAAGACGGTGTATTTTTCTTTTTTGTGCTTCTTTATTTTATAGACAACTACAAAATGATTTTGATTCCAATGGACAATGCAAGGCAGTGGAACTTCATGAACAAGTGTATCAAAACTCAAACGTCCTCCAATAGTCTTGAAACCTAGCATTTCTGCTGCCTTACTAATACCAAGCAAAGAAACACCCTCTCGATTTAATGCACAAATTTTTCTAATTGAATTAATATTAAAATTATGGCCATAATACTTAACTATCATTGCTAAGCAAGATGGTCCACAATCTTTTGCATCATGTTGTCTAACTAAGGCGTACATTTATGATAGTATAAAACCAGACTAAAATTTAAATATTAAATTATGAGAATATTCTCTCTACAAATTCAATCGTTTCTGATTACCTTCATTGGTGTTCAATCTTCTAAATGTGTCCTTAAATCCATTGAATGTGTATTTAACGGTCAATAAAAGAAAGCGACTATCGAAATCTGGAGTCGTTTGTACTTTGATATTATCTATGAATACATTTGTTTTTGATACAGACTTATGTAATAAGTCATTACCTCTCAAGATAATTTGTAAACGATTATCCTTGAAGAAATTTTGCCGTATCCAAAAAGATAAACCATAATTAGGTGATTCTAATACTCCCAAGAAACCATTTTTTGAAGAGTAAGACAAATCTATAGACGCCATCATTTGTTTAGTAATGTCAAATTGATTGACCATGGTAAATGTAATATTTGAATTTCTAGGTGCATAAGTATCTAAGTATTTGAACTTTGTTGGAATATAACGAAATGAAGCATTATAGGCAAATCTATATATTCCGAATTTATCTGAATAACTTGCATTAAACAACCATGTATTGTAATCTACATTGATGGGGGAATTCAATAGAGCATCATTTAATTCAGGACTTTTAGTGAATTTCCACAAAACAGCATTAGCGTCATGTATGTATCTTCCCTGCAATACAAATTTATTCTTCCATACTATGGATAAGGAATAAATATATCTATCATTAGATTTAAGAGATGAATTACCTTTTTCGAATAAATAAGGATTTATATAATGCAAAAGAGGGGAAATATCCCTAAACATTGGTCGTGAATTCTGTGTAATAATGCTTCCAATGAATAGCAAATCGGAATTTATCTGCCATTGGGCTGTTATGCGAGGAAAGAGTCTAAAGTATGTATCAGTAATACTATTTGTTTTATTTTGCTCATATTTGGAATGAAAAATGCTTCCTCTTACCCCTGCGGTGATGAAGAGTTTATCCCATTTTTGATTTATAGTTGCAAACAAACTAAGTTCATCGTCTTGAAGATTACTCGTTATATTGTAGAATGGAGTCGTATTATTCTCAAAAATATAATTTGAATAGCCTTTGTTCAGAATAGAATTTCCTTGAAAGCCCGTATTTAGAGAGAAACCCTTTTTCGAGTTGTAGTCGTACTCTATCTTTGTGTTAAATGCTTTGTAGTCATTTTCACCATTTATCCAAGAACGATTTTTACTATTTGACAATAAATCTATCTCCGATTTCGTTTTAGCGTATAAGTAACCGCCAGAAACAGATAGTTGTTGTTTATCTGTCATTGTATAATTTACCAGCAAATCGGCATTGGTAGAAATATTACAGCCTCTTTCATCTTGATGAGTGTTGGAATATAGTGTATTTCTACCATATTCATGACTATACTCATCTCCTTGACTCTTAGCTTTCTTATTGGAGATATTTATATCACCCTGAAATGTTATATTAAATTTTTGATTGGGTCTGTAACTGAAGCTTTCGGTAATATGGTGGGCTGGCTTTGAAAGAATCTGATTATTGTAAGAGATAGAAGACCGCTTCATCTTTCCTTCAGGGGTTAATATATCGTATTGATTGGTTCCTGTGTTATCTTCATTGAGGTGTGAAAAATTATAAGACAAGAAATTATCCCATTTCTTTTTTGATAAGGAAATTCTCAAAACATCCTCTTCTGTGTAGCGCCGTCCGAACAAAGAATTATGTTCCACCTGTGCAGAAAAGTAATCTGTTAATTGTTGGTTTGTTGTAATAGAAATAATACAACCATATTGAGCCGAATATTTAGCAGGTGGATAGTAATTAACATTTACCGTTTTTATTTGTTCAGGACGGAGCGCACTGATTCTGTCGTATGATTTTTGTTCTACTCCATTCAATATATACAAAGGCGTGCCTCCTGATATAGGTACAACTCTTCCACCGGTCTCCAACAATCCTGGAAGAAAAGCAAGAATATCTGCAACTTCGGGTAATTTTTTTAAATCTGATTTTGAGACATCTATTTCAAATGTTCCTTCTGAAACTTTATAAACTGCTCTTTTCCCTTTAACTATAACTTCTTGCAACGTGTTGGAATTTGGTTCTAATTGAATAACAGTAGGAAGAGGAATCGAAACTCGTGCTTGTTTATACCCCATAAACCTGACAGCAATAAATTTACCATCAGTTCCTTCTTTGCTTATATTGAATATTCCTTTTGGATCGGTAGTTGTACTTTTTAAAATTTCTCCTTCTTCTGTAATCAATAGCACGGTGGCATAGGGTAAAGGCTCTTGTGCCTCATCAACTACGGTAGCTGATAATATCAATGTGTCTTGAGCTATTATTACTGCTTGAGATTGCAAGCAGAAAATGAAAATGAGAACTAAATAACGAAACATCGCAAATGTTATAAAAAAATAAAATGTCTGACTATGATAAGAAAAACATAGTCAGACACAAAAACTCTTAAGGTTTCGTTGTTACTTTGTCAATGATGACACTTCCATCATCCTTAATCGTTGTTGTAATGGTTGTTGTTGAACCATCTGCATTGATAATGGTTTTAGTTGCAGTTACATCACCGCCACCATTGATAAAGCCCATTTCGTCTTTTGAAAAGACTTCTAAAGCTAATATTTTCATAACTAAACAGAATAAAGTTTATACATGGCTCGGTAATCTCCGAACCATTAATTAAGTTGAATGCCAAAGTTTAGCATGGTGTGCATATCTAACATCCAATTGCAATATTACAAAAACAAAACGAGAAAAACAAATTTTTACCACGATATTTTGTAATTTTCATTGTTTTGTGTCGTTTTTCATAATGAAATGACTATCTTTGCAACTATAAATCAAGTGTTCTTTGAGACATTGCAGAATAAAGAGAGGGAAAGAAACTCGCTCGTTTCCAAGTCGTAACCCATTTTCCCTTTATTCTTTCTTTGCTTGTTGATTATCTGAAAGATACAAATATCTTGAATCTTTCAGGTGCATAATCTCTTGCTCTTTCTGCTTTTTGAATCCTTCCATATCATGTCTTAACGCCTGCA
>CAMPYS010000066.1 GCA_946998295.1 uncultured Prevotella sp. | reverse complement strand
ATAGAGTCGTTGTTGCGTTCCTTATAGAAACGCTTTGCCGATCCTTATAGAGTCGCTGTTGCGTTCCTTATAGAAACGCTTTGCCGATCCTTATAGAGTCGTTGTTGTGTTCCTTATAGAAACGCTTTGCCGATCCTTATACCTTTACAATTGTATTTCCTTAAGGTTTACGATTGTGTTCCTTAAGGTTTACGATTGCAACTAATCAATGAAAATGAAGAAATATCAAAGTTGGTGTAAACTGACTGATAATGAGCAGGAAACGGAATAATTTGCATAGAAGTTCCCTTTTCAAAAAGGGCAGGTATATGCAGATTTAAGCAGAAGTTCAGTTACCAGAGCGTTACCCGATTTTGTCATAGGTAACGATGGAGCAATGTTCGGTAACTGAATTATTTTCGCTCGTGTGGCTGTTGCTGCGGTCGGCAGTTTTCTGCATAAGTGAGGAACGCTTTAATTCGGGTAACTTTGCATAAGACAGGCTGCACTCGTCCATTTGAGAGCAAGCTCTCATGGAACTCGCTTGCACTGTCTTTGCCCATAAAAATTAAAGCGTATGAAAACAGAAAAAATGAAGGTGTTGCTCTACCTCAAAAAGAGCGGTCTGGACAAGTCGGGCAAGGCTCCGATTATGGGACGCATTACCATCGGGCGTTCCATCGCACAGTTCAGTTGCAAGCTCTCCTGCAGTCCTGACGTGTGGAATCCCCATGAGAATAGAAGTAAGCGATAGCACTGGTAAAACTAGTGTACTAAAAGTAACAGTAGGCTACTAACAAAGCAATACCATTAATGTTTAGGGCGGTTCTATAAATTAGCTTTGACGGATTGTGAGACTATTTTTGAGGTCAATTTGTTTGTGAGTGAAGGAGTATAGCAAGCTATACGACTGAATGAACAAGCAAATTGAACCAACAAGAGTCCACAAGATGACAAAACGTAAAAACAACTTACATGAAAAACTTTACGGTGGTAATTTATATAACCACCCTTTAGTCATAAAGGAAGCCCCCTTTAGAGATGAGCCACTACGCAACACTGAGAGGCTACAACATCTCCTAAAGGGGGTTATTATAAGAAAAAGTGGGTGGCAAAGGCTTCCTTTTAGCTAATAAAAAGCAAGCTACCAAAATTTTTTCTCTCTTCCCTGTACGTGTTACAGCCGTTTTATGTAACTTTGCTTTATAACATATTATAATTTCTCTGTTTATTAATTAACAAACTATAATTTATGAAAAAGATTTTATCTCTTGCATTTTTACTAATGCTCTCTCTATCTATTTTTGCACAAAGGCAGGTTACCAAGTTTTTAGGAATACCCGTAGACGGCAGTCGCACAGCAATGATACAAAAGCTAAAGGCTAAGGGCTTTAGATATAATAGCTATGTTAAAGGTCTTGAAGGAAAGTTTAATGGAACGAATGTTTTGATTTATGTGCAGACTAATAAGAACAAGGTTTGGCGAATTATAGTAACATACAAAGATAGTTATGATGAAGAGCAAATTAAAGCACACTACAACCTCCTTATTAATCAGTTTTCTAACAACCCAAGATATAAGGTCCTTGATGCAGAAGAGCTTACCGACAAAGACGACATAGTCTATGAGGTAAGCTTTCATAAAAAGCAATACCAAGCTGTTTTTTGTCAGCTCCCTGACGACGAAAACATAGAAAAAAGATTAGTATGGTGTACCATTAGAGAAGATCTTAATAAATTCCAAAAATATATTATTGGAATTTATTACGAAAATAAGTATAATGAGCCCAACGGCGACGACCTTTAAAAGGCGCATAACCCCTAAAGGCGCAACCCCCTAAAAGCCCCTTTGCTGCCTTCGTAAGAAGAAAGACGAAGCCAAGAAGAGGGTGAGAAGTGGCAGCAGAAACATCACCTTTTACCCTCTAAAACATCAACTTTTATGGCAGTTTTAGTTTTCTTCCTCAACTTATAGAGCGAAGTAAGCAACAAATATATAGGGGAGTTGCAAATTACACCTATACAATTTGTCCCTTTAAGTATTATCCAAGTGCAGACAGACTGTCTGTTTTGTCAGAATTCACCTTTGTTGTAAATTTCGAAGAAGCACTTTCATCCACAAAGGATGAATTTATAAAGCCATCTATCAAAAAGGGAGTTTTTGATAACTATGACTTCTTGACTGAAGATACCTCTTCGTTAGACAATACCAAATATGACTATTTGATTATAGTTGGCGAAGTGCCTAATTTGTTAAACAGCACTGTGTTAGATGATTTCTGCAAATGGAAAGCAGCTAAAGGCTTTAAGACAAAAGTTGTTTCCACAAAAGAAATAGGGAATACATGTGAGAACATCCATGCCATCAGCACAAGCAGTTATATTTCTCTTGGGATCAGTGGCAATGGAAGAAACAAAAAATGCTTACAAAAAGAAAATATACCAATTTAAAAGTTGGAAGAATATAAACGAAAATGGAAATAGAAAGGATAAAAGAGAAGAATAGCTTACACACTTTTAAGGACAGTATCAAAATTATTAATATTGGAAGTAATCTGTGTGTTCAATTTAAGAAAATTCCAATGAATATCAATAGTATGTGTGGATATGTCTCTGAGAAAAAAAATGCGAGCACAAACTCAATTATATATTGAATCTAAGAATTATAATAATTGCTTGTATAGAAAAATCTATATAGATGAAAGAGGGGAAATAAGAAATTGTCCTGGGATGTCACGTTGTTATGGATTCATTGATGATGACAGGTTGCAACTGGATTCAATACTCAATTCTTCCGAATTCAAGAAGTGCTGGTTCTTGACAAAGGATATGGTAGAAGAGTGCCAAGATTGTGAGTTTAGATATGCTTGTCTTGATTGTCGTAGCTTACTTCAGAAACCAGGAAATGTATATTCCAAACCTTTAAAGTGTCAATATAATCCATGATAATGATGAAAAAGAAAATAATACAAGGTGTATTCATATACTTATCGATGTGTGTGCTGATTTCATGTGTACCACAACGAACTCTATTTTTCACCAAACATGCAACTGTTAGACTGAATAATAACACCATAGAAAGTAACGGTCAGCCTATTTTAAGGATAGCACAATCGGTATTAAATCTTGAAGAGAAAAAACTAATATTCGAAAGAGATTCGCTGTCAAAGAATGCAAAGATATATATATATGATATTTTACGAGAATGTCATTCAAGTCAAGATACACTTATTGTTATATCACAAGACTTTATTGTACTAAAAGGTCTCAAAACAAGCCACAAGCCTGATGCGAATTATATGTATAACTTTGATTCTGAAATTGGTAGTTGGGTCTGTTCATATATAGCTGTTCCAACTGAGGATATTCCGTCTGTGGACAAATCTTGTGTGTTTTTTAGAAAAGTATATGTGGTTGAGCGGAGAAATAGGATAATAGTCAAGGATTATTTTGGAGATATTTCTGTTATCTATGTTATACAAGGGAAGGATAACAAAGCGATTTTTAATACTACTTCCGTTTGGAGTCCATCTGAGTTTCCAGCCCTAATAACAACGACAAACTATATTCGAGAAAAACTGGATCCGATTAGCTATAATATAGCGAAGAATAAATACTTTAACCAAACTAATAGATTATGAGGAAGATATTAACGATAGTCGTTTTTTGTTTCATCTCTCAAATCTCGATGTTCTCTCAGGAGAAATACTCGGGACAAGTAGTTTCATCAAAAGATAGGACTCCGGTAGCTTTTGCCAATGTGGTAATATTAACAAATGACTCTTCTTTTCTTGCAGGAGGAGTTACCGATGAAAAGGGAATATATTCTATTGAAATCGAAGAAGGAAAAATTCCTCATTTGTTCAAAGTAACTTGTATCGGCTATGAAAGTTTGATACAACCTATGAGTTTATATCCTCAAGAGGGGGCGACTCTTGTACTGAAAGTACATACCAGTCAACTTCAGGAAGTGACAGTCTTGGGCAAACGTAAAGCCTTTTCTCTGAAGGATGGCACTTTTATCGCCAATGTTTCGACTATACCTTCACTTAAAAATAGCGGTTCCATTGATGACCTGCTGAATAGTATTCCTTTTGTTCAAGGCGGCGGAGGTGTCTACTCAGTTTTAGGTACAGGTGGCAGTGCGACTCTTTATCTTGACGGTCAAAAAGTACAGGATTCAGGTACTCTACAGCGACTGCGTTCCCAAGATATCGCAAGTGTAGAAGTCCTTAACACTCCCGGAGTTCAGTACAAGGCTTCCACTAAATCGATTATCAAAATTAATACCATCAAGAAGCAAAACAGCACAAGTTTGTCTGCCTCTCAATACGCTCTAATGCAAAACAGACTTAGTACATATACAGGAGTCAATGTCTCTCATAGTAACACACGGACTTACTGGAATTTCAATATAGGTTATAGCCATACTGCCATGTCAAATCAGAATACTGATTACTATGCTTTGCAGAATAGTGGAGGTAATTTGTCTGAAACCTCAAGTTCATCAGACATCATCAACCGAAGCGATTTTCTTATCGGAGGGTTAGGTCTGAATATATCGCCTACTAAAGAGACCAATATAGGTCTTGTCTCTAACTTCAATATAGGAAATGTGAAATTTGACATTCATTCAAACGGTCTGAAACATTCCGAAAATGGAATTGAACTATTGAATACACCATTCATATCGCAATTAAGGACAAAACCGTACAAATCAACCTCGAGTTTGTATTATAATGGAAAGATTGGCAAAACAAGTATGAATGTCACTGATGAATTCCTTTTTGGAAGTTCCACTAAGACCTTTTCATACGATGAAACTTCTACTTCTTCATCCGTAGAAACAACCGGCGAACAGAGTTATGTAATGAACTCGGCAATGTTATCATTCCAAACACCTGCTAAGGGAATGAAATTGGGATATGGTGCTGAAATGACCGTCAGCTTCAATAAGAATAGCCTTTTTAAGCATGAGCAAGGAATAACCACTGATGTCATTAATTCCACTGTCAAGAATAGACAAACTCTTTGGGCGGCATTCTTTGATATGAGGACCAGTTGGAAAGAACTGACATTATATGCAGGAGTACGCTACGAATATGAAGTATCTTCATATATCCAGAATGGGATAAAACAGCTTTTCCAGAAACCATCCCCTCATTTTCTGAGTCCGACCCTTTCTCTGTCTTATTCCGGAAAAGGCATTCGAACAACTCTGTCTTATAGAAAGAGTCTCAATCGGCCTGCGTACTCGTCCTTAAATAACTTTATAATCATTGAAAACCAATACATTTATCAGCAGGGGAATCCTTTCCTGCTTAACCAGACAAATGATGTTATACAGCTTCTTGGTACATACAAGAAACTATCATTCAATGTAAGCTATAATTATATACAAAATACGGCGACGACTGCATTGACGAGATATGAATCCAAGGAAAATGTTGTTTTAAAGCGAGTGATAAATATTCCCAATTATTCTATGATTTTCCTCAGTCTGAATTGGAGAGATTCGTATGGTCCCTACTCTCCGTCAATAGGTATCAGTTTCCAAAAACAGTTTGTAGAATACAATGGTGACTCTTTTGGTCGTCCTATGTTCAGGCTCTCAACCGAGCACTATATAGACTTGGGCAAAAATTGGAGTTCTGGAGTTTACGCCAGCTATTCGAGTAGAAATAATAATCTTTTCACAGACCTCTCTGATAGATGGAATTATCGCATTATGCTCTCAAAAAGCATCAAGAATTTCACATTTGATCTAAATCTCCAGAATTTGTTCCTTGATAACAAACTCTACAGAGTGAGAGAAATGTCGGGTATCATTTCCAGAGAAATAGAAGCGCAGGATTTTTCAGGCATTAGTTTGAACATTTCATACCGCATTAATTCTGTTAAAGCCGGCTATAGAAACAAAAAGACCAGCAATGAGAGCAAGCGTTTTTGATACTTTCTTTCATAAAAAAATATGCTCTTTTCGGCAGTATGACTCGATGGATTGTGGTCCGCCGTGTCTAAAAATAATAGCGAAATACTACAATAAAGATATAGAAATTGAAACCGTCCGAAAATGGTCAGGAATTGTATCCGACATTGGTTGCCTCTGAATCGCTGGTGGCGTTGGTTGATTCAAGGGTCTGGAAACCGCCTGACAACTTGTTTGCTTCATCTTGGTGCAATGGTTCTATATTTACAGCAGATACCAAACTCTGATTGTTTTTTGTACTCATTTTCTTTTAATATTAATGGTTTGACAATGTATTACATGTACACACCTATGTTGGTGTCATTATACTTTATTCTTTTCCTAACTACTTATATATAACAACATGTTATAGTTTATGTGTCGCTGTTGCGTTCCTTATAGAAACGCTTTACCGTTCCTTATAGAGTCGTTGTTGCGTTCCTTATAGAAACGCTTTGCCGATCCTTATAGAGTCGTTGTTGTGTTCCTTATAGAAACGCTTTGCCGATCCTTATACCTTTACGATTGTGTTTCCTTAAGGTTTACGATTGCCATGCTGTAAAAGCTTTATTGCTTTCTTGTAAAAGCTTTAGTGCTTTCTTGCAAAAGCTTTAGTGCTTTCTTGCAAAAGCTTTAGTGCTTTCTTGCAAAAGCTTTATTGCTTTCTTGTAAAAGCTTTAGTGCTTTCTTAAAGGTTTACGAT
>CAMPYS010000065.1 GCA_946998295.1 uncultured Prevotella sp. | reverse complement strand
GTGTTTTGAGAACTTTGTCTCTCAGGCACTTGGAGTTCTTACAAGAATTTATGCTACGGAATTAAGGTTCTTCCTATATTTGCATTATAAATCATGTTTAGAATTAAAATTGAGAAACTCCTACTTATGAGATTTACTGCTATCATACTCTTCTATTTGTGTTCATGTTTGTGTAATTGTAACAAATGTATTGCACAGGTCAGAATAATAGGCAATGTCCATCTGTATGACGGCAGTCCGATTGAAAACACTATTATCATAGTTAAAGAATCAACTGACAAAGGGGAGCGTATTGTAGCCAACACGACAACCGATGAACAAGGACAATATGTCATCACTCTTTCGAGTAGCAGCAAGCGGCTTGTCATTTATGTATCCAATATCAATATCAAGCCCATAAAGAGAGAGATTGCCAATATCTCACAGACTGTAAACTTTGCTGCAGAATCCCACGAAATAGAATTGCAAGAGGTGTTTGTAAAACCAACCACAATAAAAGCCAAAGGCGATACACTAACCTACAACCTCCTCCACTTTAGAGACAAAAATGACAGAAAACTTCGCGAGACATTGGAGCGACTGCCGGGTATTACCATAAACGATGCAAGGAAAGTATTGTACAACGGTCGGGAGATTACAGAGTTTCAAGTAGAAGGCGGCAATCTCTTTGGGAATAAATACTCTATAGCCCTTGAAAGAATAGACCCGAAAGACATTATTGCAGTGGACGTGATGCAGCACCATCAGCCAATACGTGCCCTGCAAGGCAACCGTATCACGGATGATGTGGCACTCAACGTGAAGCTCTCACCGAATGCAAAAAACAACCTGACGGGAAAGGTTGAAGTGGGCAGTGGTTATAGAAGTGGCGAAAAAGACAATTTGGCATACACCACACGTTTATACGGAGGAATATTCAATGCCAAACGCCAAATCTTTGCCACTGTAGCAGCGAACAACAGTGGCGAACAGTTGCGAGATATTTATGCCGTGCCATTGACAACATTGACAAACAATGTTCTCTCCTCATCCACTCCAAGAAGTTCGATGCTTAACCGCAATGACTATATGCCGAACATAAGTGAGGCTCTATCGCTAAACGGACTATACAAGAATAGCGAAACCGCCAAATGGAGCTATGCTGTGACAGCTATGAGCGAGAAGATTGAGGGGCGCACTGACATAAAGCATATCTATTATGTTGGACAGCAAGAAAAAACTCATGAGCGCAATCTTGATTTTGGAAACACTTATCGAAATATGGATTTCTTATTGACGTACGAACAAAATAAGCCTCGCTACTACCTCATGAACAAATTGGTCGGGGCATGGAACAAAGAATTACCATACGTCAGCCAAAACATACAATCCACGCAACTTGAT
The DNA here is from genome assembly GCA_946998295.1 of uncultured Prevotella sp. Classification (GTDB taxonomy): domain Bacteria; phylum Bacteroidota; class Bacteroidia; order Bacteroidales; family Bacteroidaceae; genus Prevotella. Next base: position 5,532 of record CAMPYS010000065.1, on the reverse strand, counting down.
GAGAATCTCAACCAAAATCAATATACGTTGGACAACCAATTCCGGCTTATATATCGTTGGAACGAAGTGAACGGACTTGACACTCGGTTCAACCTCCAATATTCCAGCAGCCATGAACAACTCTTGCTAAAAGGCATGGACACAAACATAAAACCACAGATTGGAGCACGGCAAAAGGTAAGGCAAGGTTTCTATTTTGCAGAACTGCGACAAGAGATGCTCTCCACGATAAGGTTTGGTGGATGGATGATTGACCCGTATTGGTTTGGTATGGTAGATAAAAATACGTTAACCACAACACAACATCCCTCCGACTTGTTTTCTCAGGATAATAATCTCATCTTGGAAGACGATGTACACTATAACCGGCTTAAAGCAGGAATAGGTTTGGCGTTTCAGTCCAACGTGGCACGTTTTCGTATTCGTGGCTATGTCCCATTAGTTTATTCATACATTCAGGTGCACTCTCCATACATCAGACCAAGCAGGCATTCGCTACACATTGACCCAAACCTATCAATAGAACGTCCCTTAGCATCCAATCTATCCCTGCAATTGCAATGGTCACGAGAACTTCATGACAACAAGTCGGAAGACTTTCTTCATGCTTTCATCATCCGCAACAGTTATGAGCAGACGCACGCAAAAATGGATGAGATAACCTCAACTGATTATAACCATTTCGCTGCCAAGCTCAATTATACCAACGCATTCAACTTGCTTTTTGGAAACCTCCGCATAGAGTACACCAATATGAAAAGTGAAATGATGACCAACAAGGTGGTGGAAGAAAATCATGTGACACTCCATTTAGCTCCACAATCCTATGGTACACATTCCTTGAGTTTAGGCGGTGAGGTATCGAAAGCTTTTTATTGGAAGAAAACCAATGTAAGCCTGAAAGCCAATCACACACGTTTTTCCTCTTCACAAATGCTCAATGGTGTCAAATTGCCGTTTGAACTCTATGAGAGTAGCATTTCGCTGCGAGGAGGAATCACCCCCATTAAAGGACTGACGACTGAAATACAAGCGTTTGTGAATCGCAGTCGCATGACCGGACAAAACAGTGACCACACAGATATAGTTACAACTCGTTCCATACTAACAGGAAAAATAACAGCTACGCTCAATAAATGGAGTGTTGTTTGTCAAGGCTTTCACACGCAGCAAGATCACGCCAAGACTTTTCTTGCAAATGTGAAAGTATATTATAAGACAAAAAAAACAGAATGGAGTTTGGATGTCCGTAATTTGCTCAATGCTCATCAGTTGAACATTGTCAGCGTAAATGCACAAGAATGGCAACGCAATATATTCTATCTTGTACCACGTAGTATGATCCTTTCATTAAAATTCAACCTATAAATTTGCAGAATATGAAAACATCTTTTAAATGCCTTTTACGTTGGGGACTATTATTTATCTTTGGCGTTATCTTTTCAGGAAAATCTTTTGGTCAAGCCTTAGTGTTTGGTAGTACCCCTTCATTCTCAGCATTAAATCTGAAAAACAAGAAACCGCTCGATGCAGTGCTCTTGGAAGTACGTTATCAGTTTACTTGGACTTATTCTGATGAATCTCTTCCACATGCAGAACAGAGAACAGTGTTTGTGGGACGCAACCATATTTACTCACGCAATGAAGCTCTCTATCAGAATGATTCTGTGGCAACATCACTAATCACAAAAGGAGCAAGGGGAGTGCCCCTCTATTCCAACCCTACTGTGCCATACGAGGTTTGGACAGACCGCCAAGCAAAAATGGTGGAGATTGGCTACCGTGTACCTTTCGACAACATGGTGGTATCATTTACTCGTCCCATCAATGCTTTGCAGTGGAGCTTTTGTGAGGATGAAAAACAGAAAGTATTGGGATATGCCTGTTCAAAAGCTACAACTATTTATTGCGGTAAGACTGTAACCGCATGGTTTGCTGAGGAATTGCCATACGATGCCGGTCCTTATTGCTTTGCAGGGCTGCCCGGGCTGATTATGAAAGTTGAAATGGAAGGCGCATCATGGCAAGCCATAGGAATAAGGAAAGGTCGTAATGGGGAACAAATATATACTTATGCTCGTCCGCGACAACAAATGTCACATGAGAAAGCCATTAACTTTCTTACAAATCTTTACGAAGACCCTGTAGCTACCTATAGTGCACTTGGGGTGGAATGCTCCTCCGCCGAAAAATCCAATCAAGTGCTTGCTCCGGGAAGTCTGAAATGGAAAATACCAAATTTAATGAAAATGGAGCGATGAGCTTCTATATGTTTAATTTAAATAGTTTTTATTTATGAGAAAACAAAAAATCAACCTCTTCCTAACAGAAGAGTAGCATCTAAGTGATGCACAAATGAATGTCTTACATGGTGGTGGTTCTCCTGATTTGTCGTCTGACAAAGCTTGTTCCTGTGGTTGTCAGGGTACTAGTTCGACTGCAGATAACAAGAACGCTAACATTGAAGGAGGACTTACTACGCCAGGCTTTGAGTCATGCGACAGTATTTTCAAAGGTATTACTGTTACATGGAGAGTCGCTGAAAGTAGTACTGCATCAACAAAAATGGGATAGTTGTAATCTTTAGGAAGCAATCCTTTTACAACGAGTTATTCAACTTATTCTACGCTTTTGTAGAATATAGATGATAATAATTACATTTTTTCTTAAAGAGAGATGTGTAGTATTATATAGTATATCTGAGTCATAATTTAATTAGATAAGAAATATTAATAGTACTACACATCTTATTTTAATTTTCACTTGACAACATGAATGAAAACTTCTCTAAATTAAAAGCCACATTTGTCGAACAATCGTTCAATAATCCATCACAAATTGTGTTTGAAACAACAGAAAAATGCAATTTAGCATGTCATTATTGTACTTTTAGGGAATTATATTCGCACGGAGACAATAGAGGATTAGATGGATTAAAACATATGGACATTGGGTTTGCAAAGACTTTCATTAGCTATTATATAGAACAGTGGAAAAGGAAAAATTATCCCTATAAAGATGTGTATATAAGTTTTTATGGAGGAGAACCACTTATGAATATGGGGCTAGTAAAATGCGTTGTCGATATAGTTAAACAACATAGGTCTCAGATTTGTGTTAATCCTATTTTTACAATGACTACCAATGGTACTCTAATTCACAAACACATAAATTTTTTGATAGAAAATGATTTTAAGGTCTTAGTTAGCCTAGATGGCGACAATGAAGGCAATTCTTTAAGGGTTTTTGGTGGTAGTAATCAAGAAAGTTTTAGTATAGTGTATAATAACATTAAGGAGATACGAAAAATGCACCCTGTTTTTTACAAAAATAATATCTCATTCAATTCTGTACTACACAATACGAATGGATTATCCAATCTTCTACACTTTTTTGAAAATAATCTTGACAAGAAACCTATGTTTAGCACAGTAAATCCTTCATCATTAAACGATTCTTATCGTGCTGTATATGATTCTATGAAGGTTGATTTCGATACAGCTCTAAAAGAACTTTCTGATGAAGATTCAAATAAGATTTGGGATGAGTATATGTATAACAACCCATATGTAACAGAACTAATCTCTTATATTTTTAACAAATCGGGGAATGTATACAAAGATTTAAATATGCTACTGTTGGGAGACTGTCTCAAACACGGATCTTATCTTAGTGGCACTTGTCTTCCATTCACAAAAAAGGTTTTTCTTTCAGCAAGAGGTTTAATCCTACCATGCGAAAGAGTTTCCCATAGTAATAGTTTGGGAAATATATCAGAAGGTAAGGTTCAAGTAGACTATGAAAAGGTTGCAGATAGATACAACGAACATTATAGAAAGCTAAGTTCACAATGTCTTAAATGTGACCACAATAAGTCTTGCCTAAATTGCATACTTCAAGATGATAAGTTCTGCAATACCGGAAAATGTGGCTATTTTTCTTCAAATGGCAATTTGAATGTACTTTTAAAGAAAATATTACTTAGTCATCCTGATATTTACAGAAAAATCATTAGCGAAACAGTCTTTAATTAATATTATAACTATGATGTATTGGGTTTACTTATATGCAGATACTTTTATTTGGCAGAATAATAATGAGTATTTAATTTATAATACGAGTAATAATAATAGCATATACGGAAAATGCGTTGGGCACTTAGGATCAATTATATCAGGATTACATGATATAATTAATTTATATTGTATTGAGGTTGATGAGAGGGTATGTAAGGAAGATAAATATGTAACAAAATTTCTAACAGATTTGCGAAAAAACAATGTTGGAGATTATAAACTCAAAACTTCAAATTTGTTAGAGCGACCTATATCGCTTCCTCCGATACCAAATGTACAGTCAGAAATCAATAGGCGAAAGGACAATGTGAATTTCGACTACTTATCTTATATCAACCATATAGATATTTGTTATGGTAGAAATATGAACAATTCTCACTCTTAAGTATTAGTAAAGCAGCCGAAACAATAGGCTTTAAGACTATTGGAGGGCGAATTGATTTTGACACATTAGCGCAAGAAGCGATTTTACCATGCATAGCTCATTGGAATCAAAATCATTTTGTTGTTGTCTATAAGATAAAGAAACATTCTAAAGGACATTACACGATTTATGTTGTAGATCCATCAAGAGGCTTAGTTACATACGATAAAGAAGATTTTCTAAAAAATTGGGTAAGCACCAAAACCAATGGAGAGGAAAAAGGAGTAGTACTGCTTCTCGAGCCAACGGAACAGGTCTATTTTCAAAAGGATATAGGAACAGTTCCGTTTCAAAATCGAGTGAAATTCCTTTGGAACTACCTTAAAAAGTACAAACGCTTTTTCGCACAATTGATACTCGGTCTGTTGCTCGGCTCACTCCTACAGCTTGTTTTTCCTTTCCTTACACAAGCCATCGTCGATACAGGTATCGGAGGAAAGGACATCGACTTTGTAGGGTTGGTGTTGTTAGCAGAAATGATGCTTCTTTTTAGTAGAACTGCTATCGACTTTATTCGCTCCAAGATACTCCTGCACATATCAACCCGTATCAATATCTCGCTTATCTCGGATTTCTTCATCAAATTGATGAAACTGCCGATGAAGTTCTTCGACACCAAACTGTTGGGCGACCTGTTACAACGCATTGAAGACCATCGACGTGTAGAACAGTTTCTCACATCGAGCAGTCTGAGTCTGCTGTTCTCGTTCTTCACTTTTCTCGTCTTCGGCATCGTCCTTGCAGTCTATAATCTTGGTATCTTCCTTGTCTTCCTCTTGGGCACATCGCTTTACGCAGGCTGGATTATCCTTTTCCTCAAAAAGCGCAGACAGTTGGACTACAAATACTTCGAGCAGGCAGGACGAAACCGCAACGTTACCTACCAACTTATCAATGGCATGCAAGAAATCAAACTGCAGGGGTGCGAGCAACGCAAACGCTGGGAATGGGAGGACGTGCAAGCCGACTTATTTAAAGTTATTGCTGTCCGGTAAAACTTTTTCAAACAAAATAAATTAGGGCTGACACATC
>CAMPYS010000064.1 GCA_946998295.1 uncultured Prevotella sp. | reverse complement strand
CTGGGCTTCGGGGAGGATATTTATGCTCTTTTGAGTTTTACCGGACAGCAATAATTGGAATAATAGTTTAGTTATATGTAAAATTTAAATCTTATCATAACCCATTGCAACTATAATATATTATGTTTATTGTTTAATAAATACCTATATTATCAAAAGTGTCTTATAAGAGTTTTAAATGTAGAAAATATATAAACAATATTCATGAGCTTTTTTACCACATTAATAAGTTATTACCTATATAAAAAAAGCAACTGCTAAAACTCTCATCGAGCTTTAACAGTTTATTTTTGTTTAACTCTTAAGTCTTAAATCTTAAGCCTCACGACTTGTGTTATTCTCAAGACAAGTTAAACTTTTTACCTTTAAAAATAACTAAAAACCTAAATAATCTATTACTACTAACCTAAACAATCTATTAACTTAAACAATCTATTAACCTTTTGATGATGCAAAGTTATAAATATATTTTGTATTTAATGAATATATTTGTTACTTTTTTTATAGTATTGTTTGATTTATTGATTTAAATCAATACCTTTACAGTTTATTTATTAGAGTTTTATTTGTTTTGCCATACTTTTACTTATAGCTTTTCGATTAAGGAAAATGTAAATAGTATTATCTGCAATATAGTTTTTAGACATATACCATGTACCTTTATACTTTGAACTTGTTCCCCATGAATTTTTTACCATATAATACTCTTTTCCATTTTGGTCTTTTGCTTTACCATATATAAGCATTACGTGGTCATAAGTCATTTTCCAGTTGTCAAATCTTTCTTGTCGACTTTCTTGTGTAGCAACGGCTTCTAACTCTCCACTATCAACCTCTGATAGTTTTTCAGATAGTTCGTTTTTAGATAAGTTTAGCCATCTTGCAGCATCTGTTCCTTTTAGAGATTTAATAGAATTATTATTAATGTTAATAGCAATTCCATTACGCGTAAATCCCACTTCGCTTACATCACCTCCCCATGCAACAGTATAACCAGCATCTAATGCTTGGTCTATTATTGTCATCATATCAGCAAGTGGAACATTATGGCTCAAGCTCCAACGCCATTTATATGGTGCTTCTATAGCAAATTTTTCATAGAATGGGTGATGAGTAAAGCTTGTTATACTGATATAATCATTCCAGTCAAGTCCTAAAGATTTAGCGAAACTCTTAGGTGTAAAAGTCTTACCATTATATGTAAAACTTGTTGGACACTTTCCTATGTACGAGTCTATTATTCCTTGTACACCTGTTTTCCATGCTGGACTCAATTCGTCATGATTACCCTTTGCTATAGTACTAACATAACCTTCTAATGCTGGAAAAAATTCGGTAAAGTTTGCTAATGTATCACCAACAAGTGATCCGGGTTTAGGCATTACATTTTCAGGAACAATCCCGTTAGCTTTTATCATTTCTAAAGCATCGTCACACGAACCTCCCTCTGAGAATTTACTTAGTCCATGCATACGTGTATGAAAAATAGCTTGATCCATATAGTCCTTGTTTACTATGAACATTTCGCTGAGGTCGTATGTTTTACCTGTTTTATGAAGTATTTCACTTTCAAAAAAGGCCAAAGTGGCATAACACCAACAGGTCCCACTCCTAAACTGGTTTTTAATTGAAGTTATTGGATTAGATATTATAGTTGTAAACTTCAATTGCTTTTTATCTGGTTCATTTTCTTTTTGTGCATTAAGGCATAAAACAGAAAAAGTCAATACTAAGGCTGATATAAATGTTTTCATATTAAATATTTTTAGAATTGATTTTTAGCCATTTGAAATTATTTTATTAAAAATAGCGATATTTGCTTTAAATCATTTTTACTTATAATGATGAAGAACAAATATCGCTAAGATCTACGAGTATTATTAAACTAAGCTGTTAATAATTTCTTCTCGTGATGCAGGGAGATAATCAATAACAGGTATTTCAGGCATAGTATAACAGCCTGGTGTTAGGCGCATAGATGCACGTGCGCAGTTAACAAGAATTTGAGCTGTTAAGGCAGGGTTATTTATACTCATATTAAATTCAAAATTTTGATTTTGAGTTTTTCCACTAACACCTTTTCTTACTAAGTGTACTCCATGCCCCATATCCTTTACTTCATCAACACTATTAACAGCAAAAACATGGGTATCGTCATGTGAAAAATAAGGGTCTGCTTTAATTTCTTTAGTGACGTTTTCTAGAGTAGCACCATCTTCTAACTCTACATATACCATACGGCGATGAATACTCTGACCGAGAGGGATAGTAACAGATAGTGCATTTTTTACCCCTTTCTTTCCACGTACACAAACACTATGCCCCATAGACATTCCAGGACCAAAATTGGTATATGTTAATCCTTTAGGAGCAAGACTCTCTAATAATATACGTACAACAGAATCGGAACCTGGATCCCAACCTGCAGCAATAATGCTAACTCTTCCTGCTTTCTTACAATTATCCATTTGAGATGTACGATAATCAAGAATACTTGTGTGTATATCAAAAGAGTCAACAGTATTTATACCTAAACTTACAATCTTTTTTGCATAATCTGGACAACTACGTGTCGGAGTAGCAAGTATAGCTACATCAACATCTTGTAATTTTGATATATCGTCAACAACATTGTAAGGAGTTAATGCTAATGGTTTATCCTTATCTCCTTGACGGCGTACTATACCTGCAATATCAAAATCTGTTGATGCTTCAAGAGCTTCAATAGTAAAGTGTCCAATATTACCGTAACCAACTACGGCTGCTCTTATTTTCTTCATATAAAATTGTTATTATATTTTTTAATTTATTGTATAAAATATTTATCTGTAAAATTTTAGATGCAAATTTAATTATAATAATTCTAATTTGCTAACAATTATATTTTTTATACGTATATTTATAATATAAACAATAAAGTATTAGTGGTAAAAACATTTAATTAAATACGAACTACTCAACAAACTACAAAGCAATTATTATATACAGCGAGATGTGGAGCAAGAGCCATCGATAGATGTAATAATGTTGCTTTATAATACAATATTCATTATAGTCTATTTAATTCATTACTTGATTTTTCCCCTTTGTATTTATTTTTAGATGGATTTATCTGATAACTTGCAGTGAAGATAAACGTACATCTATTGGCATCGTTCCATTTATTTAAAATGATATTATTGGTGTTTTTACTCCATTTTTCACGACTTGTATTAAATAAATTATTAACTGCAAATTTTAATCGTAGCTTTTCATTAAAAAAGTCTTTTACGCAATGAATATTACAATCGAAATTTTGAGAATAATAAGCTAAGTCTGTATCTAAATTCCCACACGTGTTAAAGCTCATATTTACTCCTATTTGGAAATGCTTAGGCAGAGTTATTATATTATCCAATAGAAAAGAATAAATGGGCTTATTATATTTACTGTTATTGTAAACCAAAAAAGGTTTGGTGAAATCTATTGTAAATGATGGTCTCCATATTTTGAACCATATCGGTGAATAATATAAAGCAATATCAAAGGTTTGATTGCTTTTTATATTCTGAGTATGAAAAATAGCAATGCTATCACTTCCATTGTATCTGTTGTAAACATACATCGTACTATTCTTCATCATCGAATAGTTTGCCATTAATTGTAAATCTTTCCACCCTAATGAAAATGAAAGCATATTGTTTTTTTGTGGTAAAAGGTTAGGAGTACCACCTTCATATCCATAAGGGTTATTATACTCAACAGAATTTCTTAGCATAAAATAACTTGGACGTAATGTCGTATAACGATATGCAAGGGTCATCTGTACATCATTGTTTTTGTAATTAATGGCAGTAGAAGGATAAAAACCCTTATCTTTCTGAGAATCTTTCGTTGAATTATTGCTATTGTTATAATAATTAAAATTCATATATTCAAACCTGATCCCCATACTTATATCCCAGTGTGTGCCAAAAGATTTTTCATATTCTGAGAAAATTGAATATAGCTGCTGTTTAGCTACATTGGAAGTAGGTGATAGGCTATTTCGCAAGGTTGTACCATCAAGTATTGAATAACGATTTTTGTTTGTAGTAAAAGCTCCATCAGTTCCAGATGTCAAAGTTCCACCAACCAAAGGACTTATTACCTTTGCCCGATAAGCATATAGCATATTATTACTATGATTCTTTGAATGGATTTCTTTGCTTGAAAGAAAATAATCTTGGTTATTCTCATTAGATGAGTTCATATAATCAAAATCAATCTTTAGATATGTGTCTTTTGTGAAATAATAAGATAAATAACTATTTATATAATGACTGTATATGACAGATTTTCTTTTATCGTTTGACATAAAACCTCTTACGCGTCCCAAATGTTTAACTTCCACATAATCATCAACTGTAAAAGTTTCATCAGGTACAGATGTGTACTTGTATATAGCACCCATAGCCACCTTATCTCTGTGTTCGTAATTAAGCCCTACTGATCCGTTCCAAGAGAATGCGTTAGTTTGCATATCCATATTCTCATTTACCTGCCGAGTTAATAAACTTCGATCTGAGAGCTGCTTAGCTTCAGCTGATGTTTGATTATATCGTAAATCCGCAAAAACGTCAAATTCTTTTTTGCGATATTTTATGTTTAGTCCACTATAATGAGACAACTTGCGCTCCATGCTTAAACCTGCATTAGCAAAACAGCCAATTCCTTCTCCTATTGTTTTTTTTGTGATTATTTTTATCACAGCGCTTATTGTAGCGTCATACTCCGCTCCGGGATTGGTTATAATTTTTACTTGTTTAATATCCGAAGAATTTATTTGATGCAATTCGCTTTGATTACGCACCAATCTATTATTGATAAAGATTAAAGGCTTTCCCTTACCCAAAACACTAATATTTCCATTCTTGTTTATAATAAAGGGAAGATGAGATAACACATCTAAGCCATTACCAAGTTTAGCCAATGGTCCAGAAGCAATATTAGCGATGATACCTTTCGATGTATGTAAGTAGGTCTTACCTTTTACTATAACTTCTTTTAAAGAATTTTCATTGGGCTGTAAGAAGAAATTATATACGCTATCTTCAGGTACTATCTGCCTAAATTGAGTATTGCAGCCAATGTAACTCACTCTTATAATACCGTTGGATATGGTGTTTGGAATTATAAACATGCCCAAAGAGTCCGTAGTGGTTCCTGTTATAAAAGCGCTATCAGATGCGGAAAGAAGCGTAACATTGACAAACTCCATAGGTAATTTGCTATCTTTTTCTCTTATTATTCCTTTTATTTGTGCAAAAGTACAAAGCGAAAGCATAAGTAATTTTATAATCAATATGCTTCGCATCTTATTATTAGTATTCATATATTATTTATTTTTATTAAGTTGATATTTTTGTTAATATTCTCAGTAAATAAAATTCTCTTTACTGTAAAAGAGAGGAGAAATAAAATTTTGGAAAATAGTTCACAGGCTTTCCTGTTGCAAGATTAAACAATGCTGTTGTACATAATCCCGCTACAATCCATGATGATATGGACAGTTGTGGAAGTGGGAGAATTCCGTTTTTCTCCTTATAGTATTGAGTAACAATCCTATTCAACCATTCCTTTGGCTGATTCCAGAAAGCTCCGTGTCCGATAACATATTCAGCCATTTTTAACTCAAACCCTTTAGGCTCGTTAGTCAATTCAGATAAGGAATGCCCAAAAGGATCTACAATAGTAATACAACCAGCCCAACCAAAGTTGTAGGGATGCAGTACAGGGATTTTTCTTTCTTTGCAAACTTTATCAAAGATAACAGGGACATTATCTTTAAAGTCTAATGTATTTATAGCCACATCATGATCTTTCAGTGTCTCTTTGATGTTATCAGGGGTCAAGAACTCTGTATGAAAGTCTATCTGTGCATTGGGATTGATACTTAGCAAACGCTCAGTCAAACATTCAGCCTTGTATCTGCCAATATCTTTCTCCGTATAGTTCTGACTGTTAAGGTCGCTTTCCTGCACCGTGTCGCTATCAACGATGGTGATATGTTCTAAACCAAATCTTAAAGCACATTCAGCGACAATACTGCCAATACCAGCACCACTAAGGAATATCTTATAATCCTTAATCAAATTTTGTTCTTTTTTGCTCACATAGAGCCTGTTTTTACTGTATCTTTGTTCCATAACTAAATATTTTTAGATTTTATATTATTACTATTTTAAAAAGTATATCCACTATTTTGAGGAATTATTTTTACTGCGATAATATTTGATGTATGTTTACTTCTATACTTTACCTTCAAGTTATGTAAAGGATGCAGATTTCTAACCTTCATTAAAGCAATCAAGTTCATTATCATTCAGAGAAATAAGCTCATTTCACTAAAGAATATGATTTTGCCATTTTTATTTAGTTTATTTGCTTTCTTATAGCATTTCTACCTTTTTACTGTTAGTTCTGTTTTATAATCTTTTCGACTTGATTATTTCTGTTGCAAAAATATCAATTCTAAAATTTTCAATTACACACTTCTGTGTAATTGAAAATACATCTGCTTAAATATTACACAAAAGTGTAATTATGCAGCTTTGCAAAGCTCACCATTTTTGAAAAAGAAGACCTTTCTATAAGGTCAATATTTTTCCCTTCTAATTATGCAAATATATTTTAGGCAATACCTTTAGACCTGAAATCAAACATATTTAGTTTGATATATTTTTCATGATAGCAAATCTAATGCTTTTTCTTTTCTTTTATGCCATTAAAGCTGACTCCTTAGGAGTTTTTATATTCAAAATCATGTGGGTCTTTTGTTAGTTGCAGGACTTAGTATAAATTTAAACTGTAGCTTGAACTTAGGGCATTGATATAAATTGTTTATCAGTATAAAACTGATAATATCATTATTCAAATTTGTTTTGATATATTATATATAGTTGTATCTACAAGTTAACTTCTTTATTTTTAATAATTTGTATTTTACCTTAATTCCGCAGCATAAATTCTTGTAAGAACTCCAAGTGCCTGAGAAACAA
>CAMPYS010000063.1 GCA_946998295.1 uncultured Prevotella sp. | reverse complement strand
ATATTTATTATATTAAGAAAACAAAGATAACCAAAAGGGCTGATACCTCGTGAGAAGTGTCAGCCCTAAATTATTTTGTTTGAAAAAGTTTTACCGGACAGCAATAATACAAAAATATGATGAAATGAGCAAATTTTGAACAATGAGTTTTGCAGAGGTCTCGGTTCGAATAAGGCACAAAAGAAACCGCATGGCTCTTTTGTGCCTTATTCGAACTATGATAAAATGGAGTATTCAAGGAGTGGATTCCAACTTTAACGAAACAAAGGTGTTATCCAATACCTTTTGCTGGTTGTAAGTCGAGTTCTTGAGGGACGACTACATAATTTCATCATGAACTTATGTTCTGCTCTTACAGCCTATTATTTCTTTGACAATAAGCCGGAGGCACTGCCGGTACACGTAGAGAAATCAAGGCAATTGGAACTTTTCTAAAGATTTTCTTATCCCGAACTCGCGTAATTATTTCATACGGCACGATGCTTCCTCCCGAATAAGCACAATGACACTTTCATGGTATCAATACTTCCTCGGAATCATCTATACGTTGATATTCTACTCTCGCAAATCTCAATGCGGTCATTAGAATAACGGCTCTTAATGAATTGCTCTAACTGTATTTTGTTTATTTCCTTATTTAACATTTCAGGTCCAAGGATAATCTTTTTTAGGACAAGAGGAGAATCTGTATTTCCATCTTGACCATCTATCCCCAAATCTCTTTCAACATAGGGTGAAAGTATGTTATAAGGTTGTGCTATAACCCAATTTGTTTGTTTATCTGAGACCATCAACAGGCGATGTTCTGCCTCATTCTTAAATTCCTCTGATTTATAGAAAGGCTTATGCTTATCAAGTATGGGAAAACGAAAATTTATTTTATCGTCTTTTAATTTAGAGAGTATCTCATTCATACGTTTTACACTGTCATTTGTCTCTTTATTTATATATAAAACTTCTTTAATCCCAGTCTCTGAATTTTCTTTTGACTCAAAAACCATACAAACTCCATGTGCATTGTCGCCATAGAAACGCCACATATCAAGTTCGTCTATACGCTCTGAGAAGGATGTGATAAAATTTCGATTAGCCAAAAACAGATTATCTCCTTCTTCTGCAATACTCTCTTGAAAGTTTTTAATTGTATCTGAAAGGAAAAACATTTCAGTTTTATCATTCATACCTACAATTGAATTCATGCGTATCCTTCCACTTTGAAGCGTAGCCATTAAAGTTGAGAAAGAAGTGTATTTTGCAAATTGTTTGCATTTTGATTCTTGTGGAATAAATTCATTAAACATTTTTTGTTCTTTTTCCTTTGAAAGGCAGTAGCACTTTCTTACAGGATCATATATTATTTCCTCCAATTGTATTTGCTCTTCAAAAACAAACAAGAAAGCGTTTCGTATGACTGTTTTATGTTTTTCCATATTATCAGGTTGTTCAAATATGATGTCTTTAACATCTTGGAACATTAGATTCTGTTTGATTTTTTCATTGTCAAAACGGCAAAAAATTGAAAAAGGTTTTTCGCCATTATCGATATTGATGAAATACGGAGGCTGGTCGTATTGAGAAGAAACTTTATACAAAGTAAGACTATTACTCATATTACCAGATAGTTGTATCCAAATTCTCCCGTCAAAATTTATCTCGCATCGTAATTCTTGTGATGTATTTTGCACCTCAATACTTATATAAGGATTGTTTTCAGCTTTTTTTATAAATATCTGTTTTATTTTATAAAAGGCTTTAAGTTGAACACAATGATTTTGCCTATAAGATTCTGCATAACGTTCAATCCTCGTGCTGTAAATGTATTTAGAAGGATGACGTTTTACAAAGGAGTCAAATAAAAAATCCAATAGCCTTTGTTGCAAGTCTGCAATATCTATTGTAGCACTATCATCCAAATACGCCCATTCACCATTTTGAAACATATTGCTTTCCAAAATCTTTATTTTGCCAACAATATCTGCAAGCCCTATGTCGCGCAATTCTTTTACACTAAAAGGCGAAGTGTGTTGCAAAAGATAATCTTGCAAAATATTTATATAGTCATGTTTAAGACCATGAATGCTTTCTATTTGAAGAGAAAAATCCGTCTCAGAAAAATACACACCATAAAAAGGATTCTCCAATAAAAGTAATAAATTGTCTTTTGCCATAAATAACCTATTTCCTTGTTACACTATCTAACGAATAGTGGACATTACCTCCTCAAAAATATTCTGTATTGATTAACAGCAACTTACGTTTGTATAATACTAATAAGTTTCCTCAATTTGAGTAGCATTGATTAAAAGCAATCTTGGATGTTATCACTTAAAATAAACAATTGGTACTCTGATACTATTGATTATTATTAATTGTAATGCTACTATTATTTATATTCTTTATGGTTTGTTTATTGATTTTTCCTTTGGATTTCTTTATAAGGGAAAAAAGTCCTCCTATTATAGCAACAACAATGGGACTGAGCCACAAAGCATTTTCTTTAAGAAATTGTATCATAGATTATAATTTTGGATAAAATAGATTGAACGGAATATTAATATTAATTTTTCGATTTAAATAGCTTAAACCAATATATCGCCCAACAGGTGTTAATGAAATAGCCTTAGTCTCCTCCATATTCATAGCTTTAAAAGCATACTCCCAATTGTGGTTCTTTGTAATCAAAGTATTCTTTATCTCATCATCACTCATACATGGTTTTTCTTTCAGATACTTTTCGTATAGTTCAATGTATGTTTGTTGGCCGTATTGCTGCATTTGTTTTTTTAAGTATTCGCTTCCTGTGTATGTATGTCTTATGAATGAAGGATTTTCTATATCTCTCCAGAAATATGTCATTCCGTTTAGTTGCGCAGGCAAAGTATGAAATGATATGTTTATATCTTCCATTGTCATTTTACATCTAAAAAATAAATCATAATTCTTCTGGAAGATGCTTTCTAAAGACGAGTGAAAGGATATTCCATTGAATCCTCCGATAGCGCATCGTTGTTGAACTAAATGTTCTATCTCTAAATTGGTTATATTTTGTAAGTGAATGAAGATATTTGGAAGTTTGTTAAAATCTTCCTCCAAAGCAGGATAGAAATACCGCGTTAGGTTACTATAAGTAATTGTTGACAATAATGCAACTGAAGATTGAGATAGAGAAGGAATAATATCTATTGCTTCATCTATGACAGATCGTGTAGTTGTCCGCTGATTTTCTTTTAACCTATCAATGAACATATTTATTAAATCCTCTTTAAGTTCCTTATCTCCAGTCCTTAGGTATGGTATAGTAGCATTACGTAGAGAAAATTGAATGTCTGGATTTTTAAATAGTTCAATATGATCCTTTGCTTCAGAATTAATGCGGTCAATACACTCTTCAGAGAATTCTTGCAAGCGCTTTTTAGATGTCTCTAAAGCCATTTGGGAATTCTTTTGAATTTCATAAGCACATACATCTTTACAGATTTCTCGCACATCGGTATAGCTTAGCCCGCTATTATAAGTTATATCTCCATTAGTTATATTCACATTCGAATTACTAATATTTTTTGCATCTTGCCGATTCTGTTCGTTTGTAATTTCCATACACTTTATTTATTTCCTTTTGCCCGATTATGTGATTTGCAAAGCATCTGACAATTATTAATATCAGTTGTCCCTCCTTTGCTCCATGCTGCTACATGGTCGGCATCCATTTCTGACAGTTTCCAAATTTTATGCTTGTTGGCATCGTGTCCTATGGCACAATAAGGGCAGTTTGACTCCCCTTTAGTTTCTGCGACTTTGGTTTGTTCTGCATACACTTTCTTCTTGGTTGCCTCGTCAAATACCCTGATGTCCAATAACTTTGTTTCTGTGCATCCACCAAGGATATACTCAAATACTCCCTTGCGATTTTTTACATAACTATCGCTGTAAAGTTTCTGAACTTCTTGAGATACCTTTGATGGATTATAAGGATTCTTATGGTAGGTCTCATACAATCGTCCCCAGTCTAATCCGCACATTTCACGTTCCACATCATCAAATACTGTCGAGACCCAATCGATGACACTATTGAAGTATGTTATCAGTTCATTAATATTTTCATCTTGGCGATGTTTAGACATATAGGCTTCGATACTTCCTTTGTACTTCCAATCCCTGCTCACCCATTGTAGGGCACGCTCTAAAAAGTCTTGTCTGTTAACTGTTCCTGCAATATACGCACTCCACTTTTGTATGTTTGAATTTTGACTATTACTAAATTGTTCCTTTGCCAACGTTACAAATGGTCCTGAATAGATAGCATTGCGTAACTCTTGGTCGTTTAATGGAACTCCATAAATATTAATAGTTCTAAACCAGTCCTTAATTTCTGTTTCTGTACCCTCACATTCATACACAAGAAGGTGAGTGTTATTGATGAGTGCTTGCTGGTCTTTGGATAAACCCGTAAAGTATTGTTCCAAACCATTTTTGTCTTTTATCGGGAATCGTTCTGTTATAAATCGACCGATACTTGTAATACGCTGTTGACCATCAAGCACTTCAAGCATATCATCATCTATCTTGTTAAAGTAAATAAGCCCTAATGGGTAATTGTTTAAGATGGATTCTATAACAGCGACATCTCGTTTGCCATCAGCATAGATGTAGTTCCGTTGGTATTCAGGCTGAATAGTGAGCTTGCCAGATAAACCGAACAGTCCTTTGCCTTCTAATTCGTTATACACAAAGCCTTTACAAAGCTCTTGGACGGTATATTGTTTTAATGTTGTTTTCATATTATCTCTTCTTAATTAAAATCCTACCATAAGTTCGTTTACCTTTCACAATTGTACATCCGCCTCTATTTTATGCACAGAATACGAAAGTCTTTTTAATATGTTATCAGGTGCAGACGCTCTGGTGTTTCCACTCGCTTGCCAAATAATCTCAAATTGTTCAGGACAATATTTATCTAAAAAACTGATTGGAACCCCCATTATTCCTTCATAATCAGAGGGTATAGAATCGGTAAAAGGTACTTCTATGGCATTGTAATTATCATACTTTTGATATTCTTTTCCTTTTATTTCTTTATGTTTGCTAAACTTGATATTATCAGCCATTGTCATAAGAGGCAATGATTGGTGACGGCGACCATGTTCAATATTTGTAAACCAACAAACTCCAGGAACTCTATTAACTTTTATTCCATTTTGTTCTCGTTCAAATTTATATGTATTAGCATAGACAAAATCCTTCGGAACTCTGAAATACATTCCTTGATTGAAGTTGCTTGCCCCAAGCCACAATTCATTACTCTTTATTAATGGAAAAGTTTCTTTGTATGTAATGGCATTCATATTTCCAATAACTGCAAATTGTTTTCTTGCGTCCATAATCCATGCCAAGAATTCACGGAAAAGGGAGAATGGTGGATTCGTAATAATGAAATCTGATTCGTCTCTTAACTCCGTAACCTCTTGGCTGCGGAAGTCACCGTCATCCTCAAGGTATTTCCATTCCAAGTCTTCCACGTCTATCTTGCCATCTCCACTTTTATCTTTTTCAAGAATGAATATTTTGCCATGTGTCTGTGTTTTGTTAAGGTCGAATTGTGGATCTTGAGTTTCAAACAAGCTGGGTTGGTAACCATATTTATATTTCTTGCTATTAGGTGCATAGCTGGTACTAATCAGTTTCTTCAACCCGAACCGTTCAAAGTTTTGAGCAAAGAACTTTGTAAAGTTACTCCATTCTGGATCATCACAAGGTAGTAGAATAGTTTTACCTCTAAACACATCGGGATTGTAATCCAAGTATGCATTCATCTCTTTCTGTATGTCCGCATATTGTGTATAGAACTCATCGTTCTTTGCATTCTTTGCATTGGATAGATTTTGGTTTGCCATATTGTTTTATTTTCGATTTTTACTTAATAAATTCTCAATTCTTGTATGATAGCACTTCATCCTACGTACCCATCATTCTTGTTCGTAATAATATGAGTAATCAATACCCTTCATGAACATTTCTCGGTCATCAATCTTGGTGGTGAGTGCTGGCAGCACTAAAGCCTTGATGTGTGTACTATCAGAAACACTCTCACGCATTGCCGATAGATATTCGTTTTTATTTATCTGGCTCCAATCCACACATCGTTTGAGAGAACGCTTCAGCATGAGGTCAAGCCAAATGCGAGTGCTACGACCGTTGCCTTCCATAAATGGATGCGCTACGTTGCATAAATTCGGCTGCACTCTACCATTAGTGAACGAGTTCACATGGTACTCGTTTGCACGAATTTTCATCTCTACATATTTGTCCATAATCTCATCAAAGGTTGTTTCAGGCATTCGCTCTATTGTTTGTAGGGTTTCAGGGAAATGCATACAATTAGCAAAGGTAAAACCACCTTTTGAAATATTCTTAGTTCGGATTTGTCCGGCAAAGTCGTACAATCCACCAAAAAGATAAGCATGAATCTGTTGCAGACACATAATACTCCCAGGCTCTGTCGATTGCAAGATACCACTTTCAAATAGTTGGTAGGCTTTCTTCTTACTCTGCCCATCAATGGTGTTGTCGCTGTAGGTAAACCAATCGAGAAAGTCATTAGCACGATTGTTGGGGTAGTTCTTTGCCAACAATACAACATCCTTACTATTAAGAACATCTGCCACACGTAACTTTCCATCAGGAGCTTCAAACTTGAAGCCGTGAGTAGCACTCACGAGTTCAACATCTTTTTGCTTCAACTTCCGTTTTAGCCATCGCCAATAGTTACCTGCTTTAATATAGTCCGGTTCATTGTTAATGGCACGAACAATATCTGTTGCTGAAAACCACCAACAGTTTTGTTCCTCGTCCCACACCGCCCTTACTTCACGGTCGTTGAAAAAACGAATAGATTTTTTATGCTCTGCCATAATAAAAACGTTAATCATCTGGGGTGTTAATCAATTCCTTTGGATTAACCTGCAAGATCTCTGCTATCTGAAATAGCAATTCGAGGCTTGGCTGTCGACGGTTGCAAACATATGAGT
>CAMPYS010000062.1 GCA_946998295.1 uncultured Prevotella sp. | reverse complement strand
TAATAATTTTGAATTAGATGCTCCTCTACGCATGTTAATTTTATTTTGATTTGTTTTAAATTTACTTAAATCCTTATTCAATGTTTTTATCTCAGAATATGTTTTTCTAGCATTATTTATTTCAGCAGTTAACTTTTCTTTAGAATTATTGTTACCCATAATAAACTCTCTTTTCTTCTGCGTAAAATCCACATACAAAGCCATGTGCAAAGGGTGTGCATTTTTCTTATATCAATCTTGTACACTCAGATCGTTTCGATACTAGCCTTTAACATCAACACAACACACTCAACATGAGATTTTTAGGCTATTTCCAACTGACTTGATAAGTTAATTTTTCAGCATTTTCTTGAATTTCCATATTTATCTCGATTAGGCTATTTTATAATAGCAATTTGCTTTCTTCCATATATACGTGTGATAAAAGAATTATATATACCTGACGATTTCCATTCGCCAGCAACAACTATAGTCTTATCTCTGTTATTATATATCTCAGAACGAATAGTTTTATATGTGATTTCATCAAAAAATGATAATATAAAAGAATATTTTTGGCTATACATGGGAGCGACTAAATATATTTCTTCCTTTTCGTTATCATATAACTTTCCTTTAACAGCTGCCTCAATTATCTTCTTGCCAAAGCAGCCCCTCGGATATCTATATTTACTTCTATCATCCAATAACATTTCTCCTATTTCTTTATCACCATATTTCAAATTTACTGGCATACTCTTACACATAGAATAAATTTGCTTTAGTGTCCTTAGTGGATGTGCTTTCGGCTCTCCAATGCTATGTCCATCAATTTTCTTTTCTTTTTTAGGATTTCCTGTTACAACTAGAAGACCATCAATTGCATTATTAAAAACAAATTCTGACTCATCGAATTTATTTTTATCGAATTCCGAACTGCTAGTTCCAAATGGACAATTCAAGATATGTTTATACATTGGTTTTGTTGCTCTAAAATAAGCACTTTTACTTCCTTCTATAGCACAAATGTAAAGTTTAGCTTCGCATTTCGGATTGGGGCAATAAAAAGTCTCATTTCTATCCTCTTTTATAGCTTGACTTGAATATAGTACTATTTTTCTTTCTATATCTCTATATGCATAATTTGACATCTTCAAACCTCCTATTTTATGTTAAAATACGGTTTTTATTCTTCGAACTATACTTAGTAGTATTTCTGTGTATTCCATTCTCATCAACGACTACATTGCTGCGTTTATGTTTTTCTTACTGAACAGCATCGAACATTTCTTTTGAAATGATTGCCGGATGAAAATTGTTCAATTTATAAATCTGACCTTCTTCGCCGCCTACATTAACAACCAAAATACCTATGTACTTTTCATTACTCAGTATTTCTTCTATAGAACCCCAAGCTGCCAGGCATAAACACCTCTACTTTCTGAAATAGCCTAATATAATTCAATATATACTTAAATGATTATTAGCCTATTTCTACTCTCTCTTTTTCATAAATCACAAGTAAACACTTCTGTATAATCGACCCAATCTCAATAGTTCTGTCTATCCAACTGTAAAAATACCAAGGTTTTATACACTTTTTCAGACAAATTTTGCAGTCTAATTTTTAATTTTAAAATCTCAAAAGAACCTTATTTTAAGCCTTTTTCACACTATCATTATGTGTTTTAGTCAACAGAACCACGCTCTCTGTATGGCTTGAGGCAACAGCAAGTACGTCTGCTGCCAACGGTCGTTCAGAAAAACTGGTCCACCGTGCAAAATAAGCTACCGGTCGTCCGTGGTAATTGCTCAACCTGCAAACGCCCGCTTTGCCTGTCCTCGGTAATTGCTCGACCATCACTTTATAATTTCCTTTTCACGCAGAAACGCTTCTACCTTCTCGAATTTCTTATTCTTGTATGGAATCTCATAAAGCAGTATTCCATGCTCCTTGGCGTAGGATCGTTTCAGCTCGTCGTTCTTCTTCTGGGCCGTGAATTGAGACTTTCCTCCAAATTCATCAACCGGCTCGTAGTGCTGTTCACCCTGGCATTCAATCAGGCACTTTATATTTCCTGCCTCGTCGTATACCCCGAAGTCATACCTGAGCAGATTCACCTTCCCGGCTCCATATAAATCAGGGAAAGAAACCTCAACCTTATAAGGCACTCCGTTTTCCTTCAGTAGCTTGGTTACAATCCACTGGAACGAGGAAAGCAGGTCGGATATATACCGAAGCTCCTCATAGTGATCGTTGACACATTCCACCACTTCAAGGGATTCATGAATCGTGCCAACCAGGTCCAAATCGTAACTCTCATTGAGGACCCGCTTATAAGTTGCTTTCTTCTTTTCTTCTTGTGCAGTCTTCATGCCACACTCATTTGCCTTATCCTATTCAGCAAAGGCCCACCTGTCATTCCTATTTCTACGAATCGTCTCGGTGAAATAACGGTGTTTCTTCTCTATAAAATGAAACTCGGACTTGCTTATTTTCTTTCCACAATCACATACGCAGTTATATGTAGGGCCATAAATTCTGCTATAACGATCTGTCTCATCTACCGGGGTAACGCTGAGAACCGTCAAGCACCCGTACTTAGTGCCAACAGGGATATACGTCTGTTCCGGATGACAAATTGGACAGCCCAGTCCAAACGTGGTTCTTTTCTGTACAGGAGCTTGCCATTCATGCCCCTCACTACATTTCCACCATGCAGAAAGAGCAGTGCAATATTCTGTTGTATCTGGTGCCATCGGAAATCTCGACTTAAAGTTCTTCTCCCCATCCCATTCCCGGAACAAATCTTCTCTATCATTATCCTGGCACCATTGTTCAAGACTCTGCTTTTGCTTCTTTGCCATAGGCGCCTCCATCCAGCATAATTTACAAAGTAAACAATGCGAGTATTTCACTTACGAATTTATCCGTCCTTGTCTTAATCTGGTCCACCGTCCACGTATCTGTATTCGCAAGGTCAGCATTAAGATTCAGGCCATTCAAATAACCGATCGGATTGCCATTGCTGTCCTTACGCTCTTTCTTCTCTTTAAAGGATTTATTACCGAGCGAACTGTTGTATCCAGTGATCGTCAGATTTCCGAATGTGTGAGCATACTCCTCAAGGTACTCGTTAGCCTTGTCTCTATCGCCACCGGCAATCATATCAACCCAGTCATCTGGGATGTTCTTTCCTTCCGGGAAGATGTGTTCAATGGTCCAAATATACTGATTGCTTCCGTTTTTCTCCCACAGGTTTTTCTGGCTCTCCGCTGTCATACCCTGCTTTGCTATCATGCAAAGAATAAATCTTGTAGCACCGGTATTTTCTTTATAAACTGGTCCACGAAGCTTCTCCTCGAAAACAGCATCATCTGTGGAAACCGCTATCAGCTTTTTAAGCAGTTTCGTATAGATAGTCTCGCCGGTATAGCTCTGCTTCTCCATCTCTTCTATGAATGCCATGAACAAACGAGTTATATCTCGCGTAGGCGGAACGTCGGTCATGTTACGTCTTACAAAGAATGTGATCAGTAATCGGATTATCTTTACATATAACGCCTCATCTATCCCGAGCGCATCTTTTTTCTTATCCAGATAAAGCAGGAACAGATATGAAGGAACGCCTCCCACGCGCTGCAAGTCCAAGTACGCTTCCTTAACAGCCACCGTAAGATCATCCGTATTTTGAAGAATGATCCTTGAATATATCTGTGCATTTTCATATACGTCGTACAGGAACTTAGACTGGTCCTTAACTACAATCTTTTCATAGATATCCAGCATTGTAGATCTTGTCGCAATAGTCCCCAACGGATAGAGCCTATCATCGCCTTCTACAAGGAACGGAACATTCATATCCTTACGGAAGGCATTATAGTTCTGTCTGAAGAATCTCTCCCTTGCGCTATCATTATCGCCAAGTGCATCCATTATCTGGGTCCAGCGGTTAAAGTAATAATCAAGATTATCGCTATCCGTGATATCCAGCCGGGCTAGAAGTAAGTTCTTAATCAGGTCAAGTGACGTAAGCGGTGTGCCTCGATCGTTCAATGACTCAAAAAGGGTGTACGCATCAGAGTGATTTGAAACCTCGATCATAACAAGAATAGCCGTATTGACCTTCTCCAGAATCTCAAACATTGTAGCGACCTTATTATTGGAAACTTCCAGTTCACTATCGATACGTCTCTTGAAGTAGTTATAGCCCTGGAAGATTCTGCGGTTACCGGCAAACTTAGGTGTCTGATGCGGTGCAATGATCTTCTTATCTGCAAGCAGTCCCATATAGTCCTCCATGTTTTTATGCTGTACTTGAGGAACAATACGAATCTCAGACTGTGTCTTCTTTATAACAAGTTTTCTCTTTAATTGTAGTATATCGGATTGCTGGTCTTCATCCAGGGAATCGCGGTTAGCGTCAAGGGTGACATACAAAGCCGCGAGAAGAAGGCTAAGTGTAGTCAAACGCTGCTGACCATCAACCACCTCAAATTTCGGATTGTTCAGAGTGTCCTGTGTTGTATTAATACAAATAATAGAGCCCAGGAAATAGCCTGCTCCATTCTCCATCAAGTCATTAAACAGTTCTTCCCACTGCTTAATGCCCCAAATATACTCTCTCTGATATTTCGGGATCTCATAAATCGTCTTAGACTCTGGATCAAGAATCTGAGAGATCTGATACTTGTTTACATTGATATTGTTAATATTCATGCTCTTACTCCGCTTCGTTATTTATTTTAGAGCCATCCGGTAGCACAAATCCCAGGTCAAAATCCACCCCGACAGCATCTGCGATCTGCTTTAACTCATCTACAGAGAGTGTATCCCTCTTCAGCTTCTTATTCAGATTCTGAGGAGTCTGTCCGATCCTGCGGCTGAGTTCCGCTAATGAAATGTGCTGTTTCTTGCAAAGCTCCCTAACCATGTCTGATGTCTTCATCCGTAATATCCTCCGAATATACATTATAAACCTCCAAGTTGATATTTTCAATCTTTTTGTATAGCTGTGCCTTAAAAATTAAAAACTCCAAGCATGAAATCTCACGCCCAGAGCTACATTTTCAGAGCCAACTTTTGGGTGTTAGTTCATAACTCCACTTCTCTTTTACTTAATTTCTCTTATCTACAATATTCCAAACAGTGTCTGCTAAATTACATCTCGCTAACCCTATTTGAAATAATTCTCACTACGCCAACAACCCTATCAAAGGTCAGATCTCCAATATACTTATTTTCACTGAGATATACATCCCACAAAGATCTTAGGTATGAATCTTCTTTTATGTCCTCGATTATTTCCTCATAGTCTTTCATCATCTCCTGACTTCCTCTTTTATTTGAAGTTCTTTCTATTGCTTCTTTTAAAATTTCATAGTCTATCTGGTCTTTTTTTAGTTTGTAGAGGGTGTATAGGTCGTAGAAGTCTCTCATTCGTGTTGTTATTATATTTCTTCTGATTATGGTTTCGTATTTTTCTGCTAAAATAGTTTCTAACGGATATGCCATTATTTTTATAGCTTCTTTACTAAAGATACAAGGATAGGTGTATTCTATTTCTCTTGGAGTTATTTCATATCCTGTTGTTAGGTCAAGTTTCATAGGATTTTTAGTCTTTCCAACATTTGCTATTAGTGAAACTCTAAAGTTCTCGTACTCGTCTTCTTCTCTAATATAAGAGATGTCTTTTATTTCAAATCTTATTCCATCGTCTACATTGATATTTATAATTTCTTCTACGATTTCTTTTATTTTTTCTTCTTTTAGAGCTATTCATTTAATGGTTGAGTCCATGTCCATAGTTGTTCTATTTTCAATGCCGATTAAAGATGATATTAGGAATCCTCCCTTTATTACAAAATTATTTTTGTATTGTGATTTGGACAGCCTTTCTAAAAATCTTCAAAGAAATATATTTGCAGAACTTCTTGCGACTTTAGATTTTTCTTCTCTGCCAAATTTCTTATTTTGCCCTTTATACTCTCGATATTAATCACGATAATACCTCCATATATTTTCTAATTTCATCTTCTATTTTAAATAGTCTACTGTATTTTATGAGTCGTCTTAGGTTCTTATTTGGTGATTTGAAGTATCTTTTTATGGCTTCTGTAAAAATTTGTTTATCTATTTTTTCTCTGTCGATTATGATGTCGCAAATTGTTCTTTCAATATCATAAACCGGGATAAGGTTGCCCTGGGGTGATTTTATTTCTGTCTTTCCTATTTCGTATAAGTCTTTTTTTACATAGTGAACTTGTAAGTCTTCATATCTTTTTTTGATATGACTTGCATTATAGCCTTGGGGTACAGATATATGAAATACATTTGGAGTTCTGTCGGATAGGTCGTAAAGGTATAGGGCTGTTTGATGGGAAAATATAATTCGATTACTATTAGATGATATTAAAACAAAATCGTCTATTACTTTTCCTTTTAATTGATATAGTCCCGGTCTTAATCTTTCTAGTTGTCCGCTCTTTGTTAATTCTGATAGATTATGCCTAGTATATCCAAGGTCTTCCGCTTCTTTGTTGGTGATTACTAAATTTTCTTGTATGTATTCTTTAAGTGTATTCATAATCCCCCTCCTCTCGTTTACGCTTTTATTATATCTTATAAAAGCGAATTTGTAAAATTGGCTTATGAGTTTTCTATTTTTTGAAAAAGGATGTAACGAATCCTTACTCCCTTTAATAAAAAAAGAGCAGCCTTTTAAACTACTCTTTTAGAAAGTACAAAATGAGTTAATTATATTTTTTGTGTCAATACTATGCACTCCACGTGGATTGAGAGAACTACTAGTATAGCTACACTTTTTTGAGTGCACACTATGGATAGTGGGTGCAACTTTTAACTATAAGAAAATATCGTTACCTTGTTCTGTGCTTCAACCATATCCTTATAAAAATCACATCTTTTCATTAGCTCTTCACGCCTTTCTCCTCCATCTGATTGTTGTTTGTCGTAATAATCTGTTCTTTTCTCATGTTGTTTGTCTCCTTTTCGAAAAAAATAAACCAGTAGGGATAATCCCTAACCGGCTGTTAAAAGTTACTCTATATGATAAGGCAATGCCTGTTGTAATGATTAAATCGAGCTTTCTCCGATGTGTTTAACTGTAACCACCTCCTTTTAAGGCGAAAAAAAAGCAC
>CAMPYS010000061.1 GCA_946998295.1 uncultured Prevotella sp. | reverse complement strand
CACCTCAACATATAAAATTTTCTCACAAGAAAAAATACTGCGGAATTAAGGTAATAATAAATTATTTTTATGTACAACTTTTAAACGTCTTTTGTAATATATATAATAGATTATTTACATTTAATGGAATAATGAATATTTTATTACGTTATAAACATAAAAATGATATCTATATTATGCATGTATTAGATAAATTTAAGCATTGCCCTTGTTGTGGAAGTAGTGAATTTGTTATTAATGACTATAAAAGCAAAAGATGTACATCATGTGGATTTATTTATTATTTAAATCCAAGTTCTGCTGTTGCTGCTTTTATTCTTAATACAAACAACGAGTTATTAGTTGTTGTACGTAAAAATGACCCTAAAAAAAATACATTTGATTTACCAGGAGGATTTGTGGATATTGATGAAACAATAGAATTAGCTCTGTCTCGTGAAATAAAAGAAGAAACAAACCTTACATTAACCTCATCACATTTGTTATTTACTCTACCAAATCATTATAAATATAGTGGTTTTGATGTGCCTACATTAGATACTTTTTTTATAGTGCAAGTAAAAAATGACAAAGAGCTTAAAGCTGGAGATGATGCAAAAGATGTAATATGGATACCTATAGATAAAATTGATTATAGACAATTTGGCCTATATTCGATAAGAAAAGCAATTTGTAAGTTTATCGAGTTTAAAAATAAGAAAAAAAAGCAAAAAGGTACTGTTAAATGAGATGTATAAAAAAGTTTGATTAATTTTGTGCTGTTTAAAATAAGTATAGATAAGTATTTAATAGATAATATGCAAGAAAATTTAGTAATTGTAGAAAGTCCAGCAAAGGCTAAAACCATTGAGAAATTTTTAGGCACCAACTTTAAAGTTATGTCATCTTGTGGACATATACGTGACTTGAAATCAAAAGAAATAAGTATAAAATTAGACACCTTAGAACCTATTTATGAGATTCCTGAAGATAAAAAAAAGATAGTTGCAGAACTAAAGAAAAATGCTAAGAGTGCTAATACTGTATGGTTAGCATCCGATGAGGATCGTGAGGGAGAAGCTATAAGTTGGCACTTATGTGAAGTATTAGGATTAGATGAAAATAAAACTAATCGCATTGTATTTCATGAAATAACAAAGTCTGCCATATTGGAAGCCATAAAACATCCACGTAGACTTAATATGAATCTTGTAAATGCTCAACAGGCACGCCGTGTATTAGATAGATTAGTAGGTTTTAAAATATCTCCTGTATTATGGCGTAAGGTTAAACCAGCTTTAAGTGCGGGAAGAGTTCAGAGTGTAGCTGTAAGACTTATAGTAGAGCGAGAGAATGAAATACAATCTTTTATACCTGAAGCATATTATCGAATAACAGGAATATTTGCTGTAACAAATGAAGATGGAACTCAAAACGAATTAAAGGCAGAATTAAATTCACGCTTTAAAACACACGAAGAAGCTATAGCTTTTTTAAATAAGTGTAAGGATTCTAAATTTATAATATCAGATGTTACCAAAAAGCCTTTAAAGCGTAGTCCGATGCCTCCATTTACAACTTCTACATTACAACAAGAGGCTGCACATAAGTTAGGATTCACAGTTAGCCAAACAATGATGATTGCGCAGCAGTTATATGAGGCAGGTTTAATTACCTACATGCGTACCGATAGTGTTACATTATCAGAGATAGCACTTAATAGTATAAAAGATAAGATCAACTCAACTTATGGAACTGAATATAGTAAATTAAGAACATATCACACTAATTCAAAAGGAGCACAAGAAGCCCATGAAGCAATTAGACCAACATATATAAATAACACTAATATAGATGGTACAAATCAAGAAAAACGTTTATACAATTTGATTTGGAAAAGAGCTATAGCGTCTCAAATGGCAGATGCACAGATTAACAAAACCACTATTAATATTTCTGTTATTGATAAAGAAACTAATAAAGAGGAAAGCCTAAAGTTTATAACAACTGGAGAAACAATAATATTTGATGGATTTTTGAAAGTTTATAACGATACTAAATCAATCTCAGAAAATAAACAAGAAAAATCACAGTCTTTACCTCAGGTTAAAGAAGGAGATATTATAGAAAGAAGAGATATTTTATCAACTGAAAGATACTCTATAGGTCCAAGTAGATACACAGAAGCAAGTTTAGTACATAAAATGGAAGAATTAGGAATTGGACGTCCATCAACCTATGCGCCAACAATTTCTACAATACAAAAGCGAGGATATGTAAAAAAGGGTGATAAGAAAGGAACTGAAAGAAACTATAAAGTAGATACCTTACAAGGACTTAAAATAAGTACTGTTAATAAAAAAGAAATGGTTGGAGCAGATAAAGGAAAACTAATTCCAACTGACATCGGAGTTGTTGTAAACGATTTTTTAATAGCTAATTTTCCTGAAATAGTAGATTATAACTTTACAGCTAAAATCGAAGAAGAATTTGATAGAATTTCTGAAGGTAAAGCTGCATGGGATGCAGAAATGAAAGACTTCTATAAAGATTTTGAACCTAAAATAGAAAAAGTTATAAATTCACGCTCTGAACATAAAGCTGGAGAACAGCAATTAGGTGTTGACCCTAAAACTGGCAAACCTGTATTTGTAAAAATAGGTCGTTTTGGGCCCGTTGTGCAAATAGGTAATGCTAATGATAGTGATAAGCCTATATTTGCTCAAGTTCCAGCAGATAAAAGTATGTTAGAATTAACATTACAAGATGCCTTAGATTTATTCAAGTTACCTCGCATTGTTGGTAGCTTTGAAGATAAAGATGTTGTCATAGGTATAGGTCGTTTTGGACCATATATTAAACATGATAATAAATATGTTTCATTGCCAAAAGAAGAAGATCCATTAACTATAACAATTGATAAGGCTGTGTTACTAATACAAAAGAAACGCCTACAAGATAAACAAAGACACATAAAAGTTCTTGCCGAAAGTCCTAAAATGGAAATTATGAATGGACGTTACGGACCTTATATAGCTTTTGAAGATAAAAATTATCGCATACCAAAGTCTTTACATAACAAAATAGATAATTTAACTTATGATGAAGCATTAGATATAATAAATAAAGCAAAAGAAAAGAAAAAGAAAAATTAATATGCTCTCTAAAAGATGGTAGAACAAAATAATATTCCCCTCTATAAGCGTATAATATTTATAGGCTATATGGGAGCAGGCAAAACAACACTTGGTAAGGCTCTATCTAATGAAATAAAATTACCTTTTTATGATTTAGACTTTTACATAGAAAATAGAAGACATAAATCAATAGATAATCTGTTTAAAGAATTTGGTGAAACAGGATTTAGAAAAATTGAACATTTTATGTTACACGAAGTTGCTGAGTTTGAAAATATAATACTTTCCTCAGGTGGAGGAACACCATGCTTTTTTGACAATATAGATTATATGAACAAGCAGGGCATAACTATTTTTCTAAAAGCAACACCAGAAGTTCTTTTTACTCATATAAAAATGAGTAAAAAAATAAGACCATTATTACTAAATAAAACAGAAGAAGATATAAAAGATTTCATTAAGAGTGAATTAAAAAAACGCGAACAATTTTATCAAAAAGCTAAATACACAGTAAATATAGAAACCTTAGACAATAAACAAAAAATACAAGATACTGTTCAGCAATTGAAAAATATAATATATAATAAAATATAAGAAAATAAATAGTAGCTCATATAAAAAAACTATGAAGAAGTGGACTATTGAGGATGCTAAAGAACTCTACAATATAACAGGCTGGGGGGCATCATATTTTAGCATTAATGAAAAAGGAAATATTTATGTCTCACCAAGAAAGGACAAGGTGCAAATAGATTTACGTGAAATCATGGATGAATTGATATTACGAGATATAACACCACCAGTATTATTACGTTTTCCAGATATTTTAGATAATAGAATAGAAAAAACAGCATCTTGTTTTGAACATGCAAAGAAAGAATATAATTATAAAGCTGATAATTTTATCATATACCCTATAAAGGTAAATCAAATGCGACCTGTGGTAGAAGAAATCATATCACATGGGAAAAAGTTTAACTTAGGACTTGAAGCTGGTTCAAAACCTGAACTTCATGCAGTAATAGCTGTACAATGTCAAAGCGATTCACCTATAATATGTAATGGATATAAAGATCAAAGTTATATTGAACTTGCATTATTAGCCCAAAAAATGGGTAAAAGAATATTCATTGTTGTAGAAAAATTAAACGAGATAGACATAATTGCTAAAGCTGCAAAAAAATTAGACGTTAAACCACATATAGGTATAAGAATAAAATTAGCATCTATAGGTTCAGGAAAATGGTCAGAAAGTGGAGGTGATGCATCTAAGTTTGGATTGACTTCATCTGAATTGCTTCAAGCTCTAAACAAATTAGAACAAAATGGGCTGCATGATTGCCTACGATTAATCCATTTTCATATAGGTTCACAAATAACAAAAATACGTAGAATACAAACAGCATTAACTGAAGCTGCACAATATTATGTGAATCTTAGAAAAATGGGATATAATGTAGATTTTGTTGATTGTGGTGGTGGTTTAGGAATAGATTATGATGGTACACGTTCTTCAAATAGTGAAAGTTCTGTAAATTACAGTATACAAGAATATGCAAACGATTGTGTATATACATTTGTAGATATTGCTAATAAGAATAAAATACCCCATCCTAATATAATTACAGAAAGTGGCAGAAACATTGCTGCTCACCACTCTGTTTTAATTATCGATGTTTTAGAAATCACACGACTTCCAGAAATGCCTGAAGAATTTGAAGCTAAAGAAACTGATCATGAACTTGTACGCGAACTATACAATATATGGGATAACTTGAATGTACGTAATATGCTTGAAGACTGGCATGATGCAGAGCAGATAAGAGATGAAGCATTAGAATTATTCTCACATGGGTTAGCAGATTTAAAGACACGTGCAGAAATAGAGGCAATGTATTGGAGTGTATGCCATGAAATAAACACATTATCTAAAAACATGAAGCATATACCAGAAGAATTAAGAAGCCTTGATAAAATTTTAGCAGATAAATATTTTTGTAATTTCTCTTTGTTTCAATCATTACCAGATAGTTGGGCTATAGACCAATTGTTTCCTGTTATTCCAATTCAAAGATTGAATGAACGTCCAACTCGAAAAGCAACTTTACAAGATATTACATGTGATAGTGATGGAAAAATTGCCAATTTTGTTTCAGAAGGTCGAATAAGTAAAGTTCTACCTGTTCACACTCTTAAAGAAAATGAAGCTTACTACATAGGTGTATTTTTAGTTGGTGCATATCAAGAGATATTGGGAGATATGCACAATTTGTTTGGTGATACAAATGCAGTACATATTTCTGTTAACGATAACTCTTATCATATAGATCAAATTATTGATGGGGAAACTGTTGATGAAGTTTTAGAATATGTTCAATACAATCCTAAAAAGTTAGTAAGACAACTTGAAACTTGGGTTACTAAAAGTGTTAAGTCTGGTAAAATATCATTAGAAGAGGGTAAAGAATTTTTAAGCAATTATAGAAGCGGTCTATATGGGTATACATATTTGGAATAATTTTGACAGATTATTCCAAATATAAAATATACTTGTAAGATATAAGATAAAAGTTAAATATAATAAAAAAGCAATATTACTTGTAACTTATTATCCGTATAAACGTCATATAAATAGACGAGGATGAAAAATATCAGTTTTCGAAATGATGTACTTCCGTTAAAGAACAAACTATTCAGATTGTCTTTACGCATAACTTTAAATAAAGAGGAAGCAGAAGACATAGTTCAAGATACGCTGATAAAAATTTGGAATAAGCGATTTGAATGGGATAGTATTGATTCAATAGAAAATTTTAGTTTTAAAATTTGTAGGAATCTTTCACTTGATAGGATTAAGCGAAAAGATAATAAAAATAAATCATTAAACGAATTGTCTGAAGGTCTAAATTCCTCGTATACACCACAAGATGCAATTATATTGAGAGATAAGTTGAATGTGGTACGAGATATAATAAATTCCTTGCCAGAGAAACAACGCACATGTTTGCAATTAAGAGACTTTGAAGGGAAAAAGTATAGAGAGATTGCTAAAGTATTAGATATTACAGAAGAGCAAGTAAAGATTAATATTTTTAGAGCTCGAAATACTATTAAGGTAAAATATCAAGATATAGAACAATATGGATTATAAATATATAGAACAATTATTGGACAAATATTGGTCGTCCGAGACAACTCTTAAAGAAGAACAAATTCTTCGTACATTTTTTACCCAAGAAAATGTGCCTACTTATTTATTGCCATACAAAGATATATTTATGTATCAACAAAAAAATATTGCAGATGATATATTAAGTAATGATTTTGACAAACGGATATTAGAAAAGATAAATGAGGATATACCTGTCAAGGCTCATAAAATTACAATTTACCAAAGATTAATGCCACTGTTTAAAGCAGCTGCTATAATAGCTATAATACTAACACTACAGAATGTAGTGCAAACAGCAGTTTCTGATAAACAAGCCTCAACGCAACAGATTTCTAATATTGAAAAAATAAATAAAGTGAAAAAGGGAACTTCTGTAGCTAAAGTGGATACTACTAAAATAGATTCTATTTACAAAAATTCTAAAATAGTAGATAAAGATTAAAAAAGAATATACGCTCAATTTTATATATTAAAACAAATCATTTAAATAAAACAAATAGGAGTTTTATATTTAGCTTCTAAATTATACGATTAATTCATAAAAAGATGTGTCATAATAGCACATCTTTTTTTATTAATACCTCTTTCAAAGGCTCTTCGTTTACGGAATACAGCTTATTACCAAATTAAACCCAAATCGGTCATTAGAGATTTTTCCGTGCAAAAAGTCAGATTATAGCAGACTGTGCCATCGTTATAGCATCTGTATACTAACACAATATGCATCTTTCGTTCTATTTCAAGACAAAATAAAAGCGAAATTTTCTAATATTGCTGTCCGGTAAAACTTTTTCAAACAAAATAAATTAGGGCTGACACATCTCACGAAGTGTCAGCCCTTTTGGTTATCTTTGTTTTCTTAATATAATAAATATAACCATGAG
>CAMPYS010000060.1 GCA_946998295.1 uncultured Prevotella sp. | reverse complement strand
TTGACGGAATGAACTACATCAAACGAATGAAGCAGCAATATCCGTGCATTAACGATCAAATATCACCTCATTTTCTCCGTGTGCTTTGCAATTTATGGAAAGAAGTAATCAAGGAAATTGTAATGCACGACAATCTGACGCCCAAAGAACAAGAAAGCCTTATCCTCGATTACGTTAAATTTGACGTGGGTGGCTGGAAATACATGCTGAACATTCAAGACACATTGGACTTAGAAAGCGGAGACTAAACAACAAAGGTTCCAATATCTGTCACTCTTGAGAAATAAAAAAGAGAGACAACTGTAAATTGTATGACACCCGAGCGAGGAAGAATTATCGCAGACGCTTTTTTATAACAGCAGGATTGCCCACTGCCAAACAGTCATCGGGTATATCATGCACTACCACCGAACTTGCCCCGATGATACATCGCTTACCAATAGTGACTCCCGGACACACAATGACGCCCCCAAAAAACCATGTATCATCGCCGATGCTGATAGGATAAGAGGTTTCTTGCGGCAAGCGACGCTCCAAATAGTTCATCGGATGTTGCGGAGTGTACAGCTGACAATTGATACTGTCCCTAAAAGTGTGTAAGCCCATATTTTTATAGAACAGTACCGATTATCTTCTCAATTTCCTATTATTATGCCCTTGCTTTCGAAGTGCAATATATTTTGCTGCTACAGTATTATAGATTTTTGCAACAGACTTTTCCTTGCTTAATAGTAATATAATTAGATTGCCATTTTTGTATCTCCTAATCGATATGAAAGAGTGAATATCACGCAAAGGTGCCTAATATTGTATGCTTATTTTAAAAACACTATAGTCGTTTGTTTTTACAATGTAAATACCCGCTGGTAAATGTAAAGTTGCATTACCTTTATTCTTTAAAGTCAATGTTTCCACTTGTTTACCTTGAGTGTTATAGATATTTACAATAACATCTTTGTTTGCACTTAGAGTTATAAGATTACCATTTTGCCATAATTTTATAGGACTTTTATTTTCATTTACATGGTTAATAGATAAATTTACTGGTTTCATGGTGATAGGTCTTGTTCTATATTCCATACTTGCGATTGCCAAATCTGGGAAAGCATCTGTTTGCATGCTGCAATACATCTCTGTTTCTTCTTTCAATTTAAAAGTAAATTTACCATCTACTTCATCATAATGTAATCCTTTTACAACAGGTAGTCCCGTTTTATCCTTATTCAACCATATATAAGTTGTAGTTTGAGGTGTGTTAGTAACACCTTTCAAATTATTAAACGCAGAGAGGTCTACAACATTTTCTTTTATCAATTCTTGAGTTATAAAATAAGGACTTTGTGGAGCATAAAGGTAATTTTCCATATTACGCTTTTCAGGCAACATGTACATAGGGATGGCATTATGATCACATTTCATCTCTTTTAACATGCTATAATCGGTTGGTAATTTTAACTCATTAATTTGATTAAAGGCTATATTTACTCTTTCCAACTTATTCATTTTAGTTAAATTAATAGCTGTAAGTTTGTTGCGTTCAACATTTAAATCTTTCAAATTAATATAATTAGAAATATTCAAATCATTAATTTGATTACCTACAAGTGAAAGTTTTATTATAGTTTCAGTTTGTGGTAGTATTATTTCGTTTGCATAACAACCATTAGCCGATACTTCTATTGCATTTTTAAACAACGAGAAATCAATAGTTTGCAATCGGTTATTATCTAAGATTATACGTTTTACAGGACTTTCAACTGTGCCTTTATTAAAGCCACAGAACCCACAAAGTTCAGGAAATTTAAGTAAATCTAAATCCTTGCATTGTATTTGAACTAAATGCTTTTTATCAAATTTAGCATCAAGGAAATTGTGCTTTACAATTGTTTCTGTTTTATTCAAAGTAATTTCTTGAATAACTCCATCGCCCCAATTTATTAAACATGGACTATTATCCGTTGTGCTTGAAAGCGTTAAATCGAAAGTTAATTTTTCTGTTGTAAACTTATCTGTTGTAAATGCTGCATGAACAGCATCTAATACTTTGGACTTTCCTACTAATTTAATCGGCATAATACCATAACGGTCATTAATATTATGTAGCTTTGGTAAAGCAGAGTTGTCTACAACACAATAAATTTCACAATCATAAGCTTCATTAAAAGTAAAGATTCCATTTTCTTCCTTATAAGTACTTGGATCTATTAGCATTGCTGGATCAGCATCGTTACCATGATTATTATAACGATACCATGAAAATTTAGAAGTTGTACCTTTATACGATAAAAAGTCAGAAAGGTCAACAGTCATTCCTTTTATTTTATTTTTCTCCAAATATACAGGACGCATCGGACCGTATGTATAGATAAAAGTTTTCTTTTCAGGAAATTCTGCTAAAGTAAGTCTATTTCTATCAAACACAAAATTTCTTGTAGTTGGTGGCAATTTTAAGTCTTCTATCTCATTTGCATTGCAAACAACATTTTCTAACTTTGGACAACCTGTAAGGTCTAATGTTTTAAGGGAACTCCATGCACATGAAAATTTAAGTAATTCCTTACAGTCAGTAAGTGTAATTTCTGATACTTTTTTATTGCTTATTATTGTAAACTCTATGAAAGGACCACCCCAAACCTTAACTTTATGAATTTTGTTGGTAGCCATGTCTGCAAAATTATAGGACAATAAATCAGCATTACCATATGATATTTTTGTATGAGGTCCAGTCCCATCACCATAATCTATATAATATTTTGTACCTGATTTGGCTTTAATTTTCATTGAAAATTGTTCTGTTGATGTTGATTTCGTTTCATACGATGTTGTTAAATTAATTTCATCTGCATAAATTATCGTACTTATTCCAAATAGCGGAATCATAATTAATAAACTTAAAAAGTGATGTGCTTGTTTCTTCATAATAATATGATACGGTTAGTTAATAATAATTGTAATATTGAGCAAATATAATATTATTTTGTAAGAAAAAAGAAAATAATAATGTTTATTTAATAAATAAATATATTTTTGAGCAATGTTATCCTAAATAAAGTATAGGCATAAAGATAGTGAGATATTTAGATAATCCCTTGAAAGTCTTTTTATGTTACATTTACGTTTCTTCTCCTCCAAAGACCATTGCACTTGTTGTATCTTTTATGTTTTCGTGTCTAACTCTAAGAAGTTGTAAATGTTTTATGTTTTATAGAGTTTGAATCTCCCTTTTAGGAAAGAGTATATTTCTATTAGCTCTAACAACATATTGTTTATTGTTAGTAACGTGTTAATCTTTTAAAGCAAAGTGGATATATATTTTTATATTTGCTATTTTCTTGTATTTACAAACATAAATATGAGATTGCTTATTAAAAGATACCGCAAAGTTAGAAATAATACGATATACCACATTTTCACATCAATAACCTTTCAATATAATATTCATAGTTACATTAGGTATACACAAATTGGTGCATCTGAAAGAGACAAAGACACAAAGTAAAAAATATATACAAATATAGATTTAAAAATATCGCTATTTTAAATCTATATATTGCAAACTATAATTTATAAATAAGGATATTCTTATTATAAAAATATCCTTTTGTAACTATTTATAAGACAGGACTTTTAAAAATACTTAACAACTTTGATAGTCGTTTTACTTAAACCTCTTCAGTCGTTCTACTTAAACCTCTTCAGTCGTTTTACTTAAACTTCTTCAGTCGTTCTACTTAAACCTTTTCAGTCGTTTTACTTAAACTATTTTTACATTGCTTTTGATAGATAATTTTTCTTTACAATCCATTTCTATGGGGGATTAGATGCCCAACTAAGTACTATATATAATGACACGAGAAAGCTATTTTCCTGCGATCAGTCTAAAAGTTATTATTATTTCCACCCAAAAGAACCTAATTATTAACATTACATAATGATATATCGATATAACCCAAGTATTTTATAATTTTATAAAAACGATAGGCAGAATTATACTTTCAAGTTTATGCTGCTTAATATATAGTGAGTCTATTTTGGCTCACAAACTTGTTTAAGAGGACTCTATTGTGATTACTGAAACCATTGTTGACCTATCAGAATCAGTTATTAAGTACAAAGTAATAGTAAGTACCTCTCGAGCTGATAGTGTACCATTTGTTTTCTTGTTTAGCAATGCTTTAAGCAAAAGTCATTTCAATTTTAAGATAAATAATGTTGGTACACCGCTTACTCTAAGTGTGAATGTGGGGTGGGGTATAGAAGTGTGCACAAACTGTTATCATAGCGTAGTTATCAAGATGAATTCAAAATACCATTTAGCCAATGTGTTAGCTAAATACAGTTTCACAGGACATGGGAAACGGATATGAATGTATGGTTTAAAAGCAATGTTCCTTTAAATAAGACATATATAGTTCGAAAGATATTCTTCCCGACATCAATCTTTCCATCCCAACGGCAAAGTGACTGCAATTGTGGGGGAGCGAGTAGAAGTGGAAAGACCACGCTCGTAAAACTCCTGTTAGTTTTTTACTAACCACAGAAAGAAAGCATTCAAGTTGGAGAGTGAACCTAAATCAATGCACCCTTACTTGGTGACGTGGTCAATGCGAAGCGGTGATGCAGGAATTATCTATATTATTAATAGAATTTACAGATATCTTCAAACTTATAGTTTTTAACTCTAACTTTGATGCAACTTTATCAATGGTAAGTAGCGAAATTCTTTCTGTGGTAGCAAAGCATTGCTCCGATAAATATTCTATATATTCATTCTTTTCAAAATAAGAGCGAATCATTGACAAGCATGATGCTACCGCCGTGCATATAGTAGCATTGTAAAATAAAAGATTCTTTGATTTTACAATGTTATATTTATAACCTGTCTATAATATCTTTAGATGCCGACTTCTTTGATTTATCCAATTTTAATTTCCCAAAGTTATAATTTAGTTTAACCATTAGATATTGAGTGTCGAAATTACTATCCATCGTTGTGCGAATATTATTATATTCCATAACCCAAGTATTACTTTTATCTGTATGAAAAATATCATTTACGACAACAAGTAGTGTTAGCTTTTCCTTCCACAATTGTTGCATATAGGTAAGATTTAATGTCCATGAACTACGATGGTTGGTTACCTTTCCAGAATATGCACTGTCAAAAGAACCATCGAAAGCTATAATCGAAGTCTTGCTTATTGGGCATTGAGCTGACAAATTCACATTGTAGTTGGGTTTGTTCCATGTTCGCTCCTCATCTAAAAAAGTAGCTTTCATAAAAGGCTTAGAGTAATAAAAGCTAATATCTCCCTGTATTGGGCCAAAGCCATAAGAATAAATAGCAGTAGCAACTATAGATGATGATTTGACAAAATTCACAGGTCGCCATTCAATATTTTTATTATCGATACCTTTATCTTTCCAGTAAGGCAACTCCATGATAGTATTTCTGCTATAGTTATAAGCTACAGATGTCATTAAGTTGCCAACATTATAACTTAGTTTAATATTGTTGGAGATGCAAGGTCTTAATTGTGGGTTGCCTACTTTATACGAAATAGCATCGTAATAGTTTATAGATGGATTTAAATTAGCATATGAAGGTCTTCTTATATTTTGACCAATTGACAAGCCAATAGATGATTTTTTTGTCAATTCTCTATTTACAACTAAATTAGGGAATACTTTCCACTCTGTAGAATCTAAAAACATACCTTTCTCGTGTGATTCTAACCTTCGCTTGTCAGCTTCTACTCGCAACCCCACTTGAACAAGAAACTTTTTTATACGTTTGGAGTATGAAGTAAACGCACCATATAAGGTCTCTCGTGTCTTATAACCTTCTTCTTCCTTGTTGTATGAATACCCTCCATTATTTCTCATAGTAGACGTAAATGCACCTGTACTGAAATTCCCCCATTTCGCTTTTGTGTTGTATGTTAGTTTAGCACCTGCTATATTGTACATTCCTGAGCTATTTGTCTTTACCTCAGGAATCGCATTGGCAAATCCTGTATTATCTGATTTGTAATGAGCGTAATCTGCAATAAACCTAAGAGAACTCATTTTATTAAATGAATATTTATAGTTTATTCCTATGTTGTGGATATATGATACTTCACGTTTACTTTGAATGTAATTCATGGATTGTGCATTCATTTTTTGTATTGTAGGCTCTGCTGTATGAACATTTCCTATATTGCCAGAATACTGAATCCCCCCACGAATGTTTGTTGGAAAGTTCCCAATTCATTGCATAAAACCAAGTTAGAACATTTCCTTGCCCATGTGTGTGGCGTTCTTTGGTGCTATAAATGGTATTTGTCGGTAAAAACACTTTCTCAGTAGTGTTGTCTATCTGAGTTGTATTTAAATATGAGAAACCTATGGAAAGTAAATTACTAATATTTTTAAATTTTTCATTTAATGTGAAGTCTGCAACATCCATATAATGCCGCGCAAACAATGAACTGTTGGATATTTCTGTAGATAAGGTATTTTCTAATGCCTTGATAGTTGTTATATATACAACACCTTTACATGTTGCACTATATTCTACATTAGGATTTGAATCAACTATAATTTTCTTAATTTCAGAAGATGGTATTGTTGCGAGTTCTTTGACATCGACGGGTTTACCATTAAGAACAAATGTTGGACTTCCTCCTTCAAGCAATTGCAAGTCTTTTGTCAATCCAGGTATTTTTCTAAGAATAGTAGTAGCTTTTCCCATATATTTTAAATAGGAGTTTGACACATTTACCTCTATTTTGTTCAAACCAACCTTAATAGTCGGACGTCTTCCCTTTACAACAACCTCATTAAGAAGATTAGAATTAGGCTTTAGCTGTATAGTTCCAATGTTTCCTTCCCCATTATTTAAATAGTAAGCTTTATAACCAATAAAGGATATTTTTATAATATAAGGAACTTCAGGGGCTGACAACTCAAAACGCCCTTGTTCATTAGTAACAGTCCCCTTTATCAATGTTGAATCTTTTACTGTTAGTAATAATACATTTGCACAAAGTAAAGGCTGTTGTTGTTCATCTGTTACTTGTCCTTTGATATTTTGCGCACTAAGTTGAAGTGATGAAAAACTTAGTATTAAAAGAAAGATTATTATATTAATAGTTTTGCTCTTTGAGATGTGGTACATACCTATAGTATCATGTATATCACTTAAACATTCTGAGATAATATCATGAAGAACAACTATCTTTTTTAATTTAATGTTGTTTTTTCTCATTTTTAATTTAATGTTGTTTTTTCTCATTTTTAATTTAACCTTAATTCCGCAGCATAAATTCTTGTAAGAACTCCAAGTGCCTGAGAAACA
>CAMPYS010000059.1 GCA_946998295.1 uncultured Prevotella sp. | reverse complement strand
AAATCTTTCTTAATTACGCTAGTTCTTGTCATTTATGATCACATCCCTGCTGTGAGGCGTATTATCTATTAAGGCTTGAACGATTTTTAGAAGAGATGAATGTTGAATTTTTCCCGATTTATCTACATTCGACTTATTATCCCTATTAAACTCAAACAAAGCTTGATTGTCTAAATCCTTGAAAATATACAATTTTGCAGCGTACAAAGTTGAATCCTTCGGAGGATTTTTAGGATTCACAAGGGCTACTGGTATTCCAGCAAAACGAGCATATTTAAGCGCATCAATCCAAGATTCACGAGCCTTTAAATCTACATGCGCTCCACCAGCATTACTTTTAACACCTAAATCTGTAGAATCTGAAGCATCAATATTAATGTTGTTAATCAAAATCATAGAAACAGGCTGCTCGGAAGCGGACTTAATAGCATCACTTGCAGCCTCATTAGCGTTCTTAACATCCGACACAGAAGCATAAGCTGCGCTCAAACCGGATTTTTCGCATAAA
This sequence comes from uncultured Prevotella sp., assembly GCA_946998295.1. Lineage (GTDB taxonomy): Bacteria > Bacteroidota > Bacteroidia > Bacteroidales > Bacteroidaceae > Prevotella. The sequence goes on along the minus strand of CAMPYS010000059.1, from coordinate 7,146 downwards.
TGAAGGAGTTTGGAATCAAGAGATGCTGATTTTGACCCAACTATAAGTAGCTTAATATCTTCTACGTCAATGCCATCGTGAACTATGTCATCTACCTTACCCGTATCTCCAACCGCGTGATTTTTAGGCTCACAACCGCTCAAAGACGCTACCGCCAACAGAGAAATCGACGCAGCTGCGCACAAACATATCACGCGTTTAAGTTTATTCATAAGCACGTGCTTTGTTTTGCGCATAAGAGACATAAGACTTTTATATCACAAATTGCATATGAAATACTTAAAAGGCGTATTACCATGATGTAACAGTCGTTGCTCTCCTATGTATATTAGATGGAGCCACAAGTATCTCACGATTAGTGCGATTAGGAATAATATTATTTTGTTTAAATTCAGAATACTGTTGATTGGATTCACTATCTAGTCTCTGAAGTACTAATTGAATCGCAGTTTTTGCAACTTTTCTTGGAACAGTTGAAATATTAGTAATAGGAGTTGGGAAACTTTCTGCATAATCATCAGAACAATGTACAATAACCGATAAATCTTTCCCAGGCTGAATATTTCGTTCTTTCAAATACCATAACAACCATTGAGCTACACTAGGCTGACGAACAATAATACCAAGCCTATCATCCTTGTACTTCAATAATCTGTCAGCGCATTCAACAAGACCTTTCCAGTCTGGAGATTTTCTTGGAACTATAGAATATGGAATATTAAGCTTTTCACATTCTTGACGTATAGCCATATGGAACTCGTGAATAAAGAACATGTTTTCAGGCTCTTCAAAGTCTATAGAATACGGGTTACTCACAGGCTCCCCTATTACGGCAATATGATGATGATTTGTATCATATAGTTCATCAACTGCCATACGCCCTGCAATACGAGCATCTAAATCTACGACATCCAAGCCTTGCGCATTTCTAGGTCTTCCAATTAGCACTGTTGGCTGAGTCAATTGGCAAACTACTGGTATACGAGGATCATTAGTCTCAATATCCATAAGGATAAAAGCATCACAAAGTGTCTTATTAGCTAATCTTTGTATACTTTTTGAATCATGTGCAGTTGTGTTAAGAATAACATCATATCCATGTTCTTCAGCATAACGAACTATGGTATCTATGTAAGGAGTAGTTTCATTTGCATCTTTATTGCTACGCATCTCTGCAAATAATGCAATAATATTCGTCTTAGATGTTCGAAGAATGCGAGCGCCAGCGTTAGGATGATAGTTAAGTGTGCGCATTGCATTGAGTACACGGTTACGTGTTTCAGGAGCAATCCCGTTTTTATCATTAATAACAAACGAAACAGTTGTTTGCGAAACTCCAGCTAAAGTCGCTACATCTTTACTTGTAGGAGCTTTGTAGGCAAATCCGTCTTGTGAAATTCTCATTGCATTACAACCTATCGCTAAGCAATTACAACCTTCGTACTACTTGCCATCAATCGCAAAATATACAGAATACATAATATATACAAAATATACTCTACAGTTTTTTCGTGAATATTGGAATTCGATCCAATGGCGTATCAACAATGATAGTAGTTGGTCCATTAAAAATAATTTTATCATCACTTTCCCAACTTCCATCAGGAATATAAACAGAACGCTGTTTTTGATATTTATGGAGAGCTGGAGCAACTATAATTCTGTCTCCAAGCAAGAATTGATCAATTATATCTTCACAATGATCGTAGTGGTAAGACATTGGTCGAACTATTGGCTCACCAGTGTCAGCAGCATTTAATGCAAACTTTTGTATCGTAGGCAAATATGCTTCTCTTGTTCTCATAGCACAAATTAGAGCTTTCATGTGTTCTTTATCTAAAACACGGTGAGGTAAAGTAGAGAATTGCATCATAGGACATAATGCTGCTATCTGTGCATATCTAATAAAGAAATCTTGATCTATACTATTAGCATTTTGCATAGATTCAATTTCACCTCCACCAATCATGTCTGGACAGGTAAAGGCGTGACCAATAAGACCTTGAGCTATTATTTCTGGAATAAGCGATTGTAGACCTTCAACACCCCACGATTGTGGCTTATCTCGTAAGCGCTGCGCTAAAGGCTGACCACCCATTTTCCAACATGCTCTAAACTCGTTGTAAGAGTAACGTAACCCGAATTTCGCCCATCGTTCACAAAATTCTGCAGACGTCATTGATTCATATGAAATGTCATCGTTATGATACTCATAAAAATCACCACCATCGAATTTAAACCCATCAACACCTATTTGTCTAAGAGCATCAAGTTTCTCTTCTAACCAAGAGATCGCTTTTGGATGCGACAAATCAAGAACAGCACTCAAGCCATTCCACCATCGTCGTATTGCTGTCTCTCCATTTACACTTCTCAATAAAAGATTTTCTTTTTCCAAATAACGGAAATTTTCAGAATCAGGACTAATGAAAGGCACGAGCCAAAGCATTACACGAAAGCCTTGTTCGTGCAATAAGTCAATCATTTTACGAGGTTTTGGAAAACGCGAGATATCAAATGTCCAATCACCATAATCAGGTGACCATTTGTCATCAATCATAATGATTCCAGATGGCATTCCTGATTCAAGAATCTGACGCGCATAATTTTCTACTTTATTTTGTGTTGGAGCATAAGGCATTTCTATCCAAGTATTATATTGTGGCTTATCAATAAGATCTGCAGGTATACTTCTACCGCTTGGTGGAAAATATTTATTGCAAGCATACTTATAAGCATCAGATAATTTATCGCCAACTTTGGTAAACGTTAGTGATGATGAATGTTCTATCGATAGAGTTCTATCTGCGAATGTAAATTTGAAAGGTTCTTTGCACCATACATATCGTCCACACGTAGATATTAGTAATGGAGAAGATTGATTTGAGGCTTCAGGAACTTCTCTTAGTTTTTGAGTCCATTCAGACAAATCTCTTGTAAATACTTGTTCTCCAAACGGCTCATATATTCCATCAATTACTGTTCCACCCCACCAGCGCTCTCCTTCGAGCAACTTAATTGTGGTTACAAATTTATCGACTACATTTGAAACTACATCTGTTTTTGTTGTGTCTGCAGTGTTTAGCACATCCGTTGTGCGACTAATTTCCACGTTCATCTTGCATCCTAAAAAATATTATCTGTATACATTCAATTATTACTAATACGTATTAATACTATAATATTAATAATGGATATTGTCTAATATATATAAAAATATTCTTTATCCATACAAATTTATCTTGCTTATAAATAACGAAATCCCTTAATAAATCACTATTTTTAAGCTTGTCATATATCTTTTTGAAAACACATACAACTATATTTAAGTTGCATTTTTATAAGATATGTGCCATACTGTACCTATCAGTACTAATACGTATTGAAAAGATGGTAAAAAAATTTGCTATCACAAAGAAAGGAAATCACAATGAGGTGTGGGTTTCGAAATGTAAAGCGCACGGCGGTGGCACTGGTGACACTCGCCACAGTGCTATTACCATTGGGAGCATGTGGCAATGGAAATTCTGCTGGAAAAGTATCTATTTCGTTTTATTCTTACTTCAAGAAAAATCAGATAGGCAATGTAATTTCAGCATTTCAAAAAGCACATCCAAATATTAAGATTGATGCGCAATATGGTCAAAATTCAACGCAATACATCCAAACTCTGCAAACTCGACTAGCTGGCGGCACTCCTCCGACGATTTTCAATTTAACAATGGATAACCGCACTGACATAATGCAATCTGGTCAAGCTCTGGATATTTCAGGATCAAAATTCTTCTCTGGAATTGATGAATCAAACTTCAAGCTATTCCAACATAACGGTAAAACATATGGCATGCCAGTTTCTGCTTGGGTTGGTGCAATGTTTTACAACAAAGATATTTTGAAACAAGCTGGATACACTGAATTCCCTAAGACATGGGACGACTTTATTACGATGGGCAAGAAGATTAATGATTCTGGTAAAGTCGCATTCTTGGAAGATTTTAACACACAACCATCTGGCACATTCGAAGCATTATTAGCAAGTAAATATGCTTCTGACAAGAACGATAAGCAAGACGAAGTGATCTGGAATGGATCTTCAACATTTAGTAAAGAGTGGACTCCAGCATTGAGCGAATGGGCTAAAGCTATAGACGCAAAAGTCATTCCTCATAAGAGTATTGGCTTAACAGCAGATCAGGTAAAGCAAGAATTTGTCACTGGAAATCTTGCAGTTATGCGTTCTGGTCCTTGGGATTTGGCAGACGTGAAAGCCTCTGGAATTAATTTTGGTGTTGCCCCTATGCCTTCTTATCAGAAGGGAGAGCAGTGGATTAATGGTGGTCCTGACCAAGGATTCGCCATTGCAGCTAAAGCATCTAAGGCTCAGCAAGAAGCAGCAAAAACATTCTTAGCATATTTGAACAGCAAGGATGGTCTTAAGACGTTCACAACGAATGCTGGAACTTTGTCATTATCTGATAAGTATCGCGCAGATCCTCCTGCTGAACTTGCTGGAGTTATTAAGGATTATTTCCAAAATAACAAATTCTACTGGGTGAACTTCTCCAAGTCTCCTAGCGCAATGATGACAGAGATGGCATCTCGTCAGCAAGAGCTAGTTCAAGGAAAAATCACTCCAAAAGAATTCACTAAGTTGTTAGACGATAAATGGAATTCGATGAAATAGTATAAGCAGAATGGGTTGCACTCTGAAATTTTAAATCAGTAAAATTTGTTACGGAGTGCAACCCGTTTTAATTGGCAAGAGTAATTTGCATCTGTAACCCTGTTAGCAATAGCAGATTTGTAGATCATAGAGGGGGCATTACTATGAGGTGTTCACCAAACAATAGCAGCAATTCTGAGCAAATAAGACGTAAGTTTTCTGTATCTTCAGCTGCCTTTAAAGATAATTTGACTTCATTTTGGTTCCTATTGCCAATAGTGGTTATTTTTATTGTGTTAACTTTAATTCCTTTAACACAATCAATTTTTTACTCATTTACTGATTTCAATGGCTATGATTTAAATTTTCACTTTATCGGATTGCAAAAGTATCAACAAGTCTTTTCTGATACATCATTACTTTCAGCATTAATTTTTACATTGATGTATTCATTCATCGTTACCATCGTAGTTACATGTCTGGCAATTCCTCTAGCCGTTGTTTTAAATCAAGCAATGATTGGTAAGAGTTTTTTGCGATCACTGTTCTTCTTCCTAGGAGTACCAGCACAAGCAGTAATTGGCTTAATTTGGCAATATATTTTTTCTCCTTTAGATTCTGGAGTCGCCAATCAAGTTTTACACACATTTGGCTTACCTTCTATTCAATGGCTTTCTCAAGATAACTGGGCACGTTTTTGCGTAATGTTCGTAGCAGTATGGATGCAAGTTGGATGGCATGCTACTTTATACATCGCATGGCTTCAGGCAATTCCAGCAGATCTCTATGAACAAGCGAGAGTGGATGGTGCGAATGGTTTACAGCGATTCGTTCATATAACTTTGCCACAGTTAATTCCTGGAATGGTTGTTTCAACATTTTTATTGATGACAACTGCTTTGAAAATATACGACTTACCATACACCTTGACCGCTGGAGGTCCTGGTCATTCAACAAATACAATAACTCAAGCGATCATTATGCGAGGAATGGGACAATCTGATGTTGGTTTAGCATCCGCATTATCTACATTATTCACGATTGCTTGCGTAATTGTTATTGCAATCCAAATGAAGGTATCAAGCACAGTTGCAAGGAGATTCCAATGATGAATAAGCGTCGCAAAATCGTATCTCAAACAGTTCGAACTATAGTTGTTTGGACTATTGCTCTAATCTGCGCTGTCCCACTGTACTACGTTGTAATTAGTTCATTCAAAACACCTATCGACATGATTAAACACCCATTGCAACTACCAACACAATGGCTATGGAATAATTACATAGATGCGTTTGCAGATGGAACAATTATTCAAGCATTTATAAACACAATTATTGTGACTGCTGTTGCTGTTATTTTGCAAGTATTAATCGGATCACTTGCAGCTTATGGCGTCGTACAGAAAAAATCTCTTTTTACTATGATTATTGGGTCAATCCTAATGATTACATTTGCAATACCAGCACAAGCGACTTTATTGCCTTTATACCGTATGGAATCTTCAATAGGTTTAACAGATACTCTTACAGGTCTTGTAGCACTATATATGGGTAGCTGCGTCTTTTGCTATTTTCTTATTGTTGGCTATATGAAAGCTCTTCCACAAGAATTATTTGAAGCAGCAAAAATTGATGGCGCAGGACCATTCCGAATATATTGGACCATAGTTCTGCCTCTTATACGTCCAATTATTGTAGCCGTAGTTGTTTTCCAAACAATGGGCACTTGGAATGACTTTCTTTTACCAAGCGTGTTCTTATCATCAACAGACAAACAGACTGTTGTCTTACAGGTTTACAATGCTGTACAACAATTTACAACAAACTGGCCTTTGTTCATGGCAACGACCGTATTAGCTTTGATTCCAGTGTTTATTTTCTTCTGCTTCTGCCAAAAGTGGATAGTTTCTGGTCTTTTAGCTGGATCAGTAAAAGGCTAAATATTTATAGCTAAATATTTTTACATAATTAGGATAATCAATGAAGATAATCAATTTTAATAAAAAGTACTTATGCATATTTTCTGCTATATGCATAAGTACATGTGTTGTACAAAGTAACTGGTTTTCGGTGGCAAACAGTTTAGAAATTAGTTCTAAGCATAGTCGTACGTATGAGAGTAGAGACACTGTACTTGTTAATATTTGATCCAAATCGCATATTAAAAGATTGATGCGCTTTCGACTATAAGCAAAAACATTGATTACATAAGTGTTGCATAATATACGCGAAGTATTGCGCACTTTATACCAGATTTGACCTAATTTACGTTCATCCTAAAGGAATATTTTCCCAAGTTTGTTTACCAAAACACCCAAAAAGGGAACAAACTCGGGAAAGTGTTCCTGCGTTTGTTTACCATTTGACCCAAAAAGGGAACAAATGCGGGATAAAAGAAGCAAAAATACTACATAAAACACACAAAACACAAAAAGGGTTTGTTAGAAGTAATCTAACAAACCCTTAAAACCAGAAGGAAGAATC
>CAMPYS010000058.1 GCA_946998295.1 uncultured Prevotella sp. | reverse complement strand
CTATGGGTTCTCTTATTTATGAATATTAGGAAGAAACTCGATTGGCAGTATTTTGAGTTACTCTCGCGTGATCAAAGTTATTGGGTAGAGACTATTGGAGCAATGCAGGATATAAAAATATATAATTATGATAAAACTCGTCGATGGAAATGGGAAGGAATACAAGCTGAACTATATCATGTGAATAAGCGCGTTTTAGCCATAACAAACATACAGAATTTAGGTGCTCAATTCATAGAGAATCTAAAGGATATGGGCATAGTATTCTTTTGTGCCTCAGCCGTTATAGATGGTAAGATAACATTTGGCGTAATGATTTCAACTCAATTTATTATAGGTATGCTTAATGGTCCCCTAATACAGTTTATCAACTTTATTGTATCAGCCCAATATGCAAAAATCTCATTTCTTCGTATGAACGAAATTCGGCAACTTGACGACGAGGAAGGACTACTTTCAATTGGTTCGACTAGGATATTGCCAGAAAGTAAGGAAATTATATTAGATAATGTGCATTTTCAATATACTGTAAACTCTCCATTTGTGCTGAAGCATATAAATCTAAGAATTCCCCAAAATAAAGTGACTGCTATTGTTGGAGGAAGTGGAAGTGGTAAATCTACTTTGTTAAAACTGCTCGTTAGACTTTACAATCCCACTTATGGAGAGATAAAAATGGGAGGACTGAACATTCAAAGTATAAATCTCAGACAGTGGCGTAGTTTAAGCGGGGTAGTTATGCAGGATGGCAAGTTGTTTAGCGAGAAGGTTATAACAAACATTGTCCTAGATGATGAACATATTGATTATGAACGGTTACATCAATGTTGTCGTATTGCACAGATTGAGGATGAAATAAACTCAATGCCAAAAGGCTTCGATACAATGGTTGGCGAGAATGGGCGTGGGCTTAGTGGCGGACAAAAGCAACGACTACTTATTGCCAGAGCATTATATCGAAATCCGCAAATGCTTTTCTTGGATGAAGCGACCAATGCGCTTGATACTTTCAATGAAGCTAAAATAACGACAGCTTTAAAAGACTCATTTAAAGATAGGACTGTTGTTGTAATTGCTCATCGTTTAAGTACTATCCGCCATGCGGATCAGATTGTAGTTATGAATCAAGGAGAAATAGTAGAAATAGGAACGCATGAAGAACTATTACAGAATCATGGATATTATTCTCAACTAGTTTCTTCTCAAGAGAATAGTATATCCATATCATAGATTTCTCCTATATCTATATTTGTATACCGCTTAAATGAATAATATATGAATCGGAAAACATATCAATATATATTTAATAATATAGGGTACTCTTCCTATGTGGATGCCCACCTTAGTGGTCTTTATCTTGAAAAAGATTCTAAGAAAAATCGACCTTTTAGTATTTGTGATTGGACGGAATGCTTGATGAAGGAAGAAATAGAATTTGTCTGGTATAATTGCAAAATAGAGAACATCTCCTTACTCTATTATAATTATATCGCAGACATTGAGAATAATCAATATCTAAAATCAAGAATTTGTGCAACTTTAATTGATCTTAACTCATGGCATTTAAATTTGAATGTCAATTGTTACCGAAAGCACATGAGACAGTATGCTGCCCGGTTGACGCAACTTATTGATTCATGTATAGACCAATTTACTATTACAGATTCTCCAATATGGCTCTTCCCTGTTACGCCTTCTTTTATCAAGACTGCTGTTATTATCCAGAGAGTAAAATTAAAATATCCTGATTCACATATCGTTATATATGGTGCGGACGCATCAATGAATAACAACCTCCTATTGGAAAACAGCAATATTGATGCAGTAATTTGTGGAAACCTATATTCTGAAGAAGCTTTGGTGAATTTTTTCACAAAGAATTCTCCTAAATATAACTTTTGGAATAAGCAATGGTATTGGGATGAGTCTCGGCAGCAGCTTATAAAAAATATTCCTTCAACGAATACAACAGGGATTCTTTTTGATAAGTTAATTCCGTGCTTGCAGCAGGCTGAACATTCTTTATTAAAAAAATATTATTGCTATGTTACGAATGCTGCTGAGACTCTCGAACAGATAAAGGTTATTGCAAATATTCGCAATACAGCTGTGGTCTATTTAGCCTGCGGACAAAACATATATTCTTTTGAATTACTCTTAAGAGGTTTATTAAGTATTAAAGAGCAATACTCAAATATTATTATTGAATCCGTTTTTTATGATGGAAAGATTACAAGCGATTCGATTAATATCCTAAATAGATTAGAAGTTAAAAAGTTAGTAGTGGATTACTATATTATGAAAGAAAACTGCGAGGAAGAAGCAAATCATACATTTGCAGAGATTCTTTTAAAAGCAAAGCTTTTATCTCAAAACAATATTGAATTATGTTTGTATAGAAACTGCAAATCAGAAAAGCTTTGGGACGGATTAGATTTACTCAAGATAAAGAATTGTTTACATATACTGCGTCTCTTCTTGGTTTCTGAATTTATCAACTGGTCTTTTGCATATCCTGTTCGCACAGAAGAAGAGATAAAATTATGGATAAACAGCACGCTTTATAAAACGAATGGGCGTATGGAAAAGATTAGGCCATATAATTCCCTGCAAGATGGAAATAAATTTAGACTTCGGATAACCCCTATTGACGATAACCACTTTTCATATCAAGAATATATGAATGACAACTGTGTACGTTCATTGCAACTTGGTAAAATAGATGTTTTACTGTTAAAACAGCTGAACTTACAAGTCCTCTCTTTTGATTCCGTCGTGAAAATACTGAACGAGCAATTAAATACGAAATTCCTGTCCATGAGAGTTGTTGCAACATTAAAGGAGCTGGAATCCCAGTATCTTATATATACAAACAAGGATTTCAGTCAGGTTACATCCTGCATATATCTGTGTAACAAATAGGCGTAGATATTTCTATCTACAAAAAACAATATTAACATGAAAAAAATATTCACTTTAAATCTTGATGGATTAACAATGATTCCATCTGAAGAAGCTGCTAAAATGATAGGCGGTAAAGGGAATAATAACGGGGGTGCCTCTTTATGGACTCCCAATATTCCTATAATTACAATTGATTTCAACTCTGGGACAACTGGTTGTTTAAATGGCCTTACAGGCTCTGGAAAAAAAGATAAGAATGGAAACGTAACACTCAATACGAATTATGCGATTGGAAATGGTACTACCATCATAGGAACTGTTAGTGGTGGTAACGGAAAAATAAATAGTTATGGCATTGGAGTTCAACAACAATTAGGTGATACAACAGTTACTGGCAAAGTTACTAATAATGGTCCTACAGTGGGTATAAGCCAAAAAATTGGTAATTTTACAGGAAGTGGAAATGTTACTATTAATTCTAACGGACGTTTAGATAACGCTTCTTTTGGTATCAAATATCAAAACGGTTCAACATCAGCTAAAGTAGAGGTAGGAACTAATGGATCTGGCTCTTTCACCACTACAATAGGATTCTAGAATTAATTTAAATAAAAATTCAAGATAAATATGAAATATTTACGCCTATTTGTAGTATATTTAGTTATTGCATTTCCAACGTCGGCTTTTTCACACTCGCAACGAATATTAGAGGAGAAGCAGTTCTTAGAATATCTATATAAAGGTAGATATTGGGAGATGACTCAGTTCTATAGTAAATCTAACATTGATTGCCCTACTCTAAAATTGCTGAATTCTGTATATACTGCGATTGGCGATAATAGAAATGATTTAGCCATACAGTTGCTAGATGAAAATATGAAGACTCACTGGAAAGAATATGACAGAAATACTCAGATATTTTCTGGTCTCATGGTGAATCTATGTTTAACAGAAGGACGTTATGATGATGCTTTAGCTCAATACAACTGGCTTAAGGATGTCTATTCACCATTACAACAGCAGTATTATAAAAACCAAAAAATTACTGCTGATGTCAATAAGATGATTGATGAGGAGGCTAAAGTCATGAAAATAGCTCGTAAAAGACCACAGATGCGCATCGTATGTAAAGGCGAGCCAAAACCGATTAAGTTTACACTTGAACCGCATATTAAAACAAAGTTGAAGGTTAATGAAACTACAGAAACCTTTCTGTGGGATACAGGATCACCTGTAGCAATATCCTTACCGCATCGATATGCTGATGAGCTAGGTCTTGATTATAGAAGCGATAGTATCGTTTCTGGTAATGAAAAAATCGCAATAGCTTATATTGATTCTTTAATGATTGGGAATTATACCCTCTACCATGTTCCCACGTGTATCGTAGATATGAAAAGTCCAATTCCAGCCCTATATAAGCAACATGCATCAAAAAAGAAGCTCTTGGAGGCAATGAATGTATATAATGAAATGAACTGTCCAATAATCGGCTTGCCTATTATTAAACTTTTTGAAAAGTTTGGAATTGACTGGAAATACGAATGCTTTTTCTTTCCTAAAGAGCAATTGCCTACTCCCCACTTTAAAGAACGTATTTTTATGACTAATTATTCACGGCCATATTTATTAACACCAATCACTATTAATTCAATGTCAATGATGGGATCAGTAGATACAGGATCCTCTTTTTACATGGGGCTTAATCGACAATATCAGAAAGATAATAGCAAGTTGTTTCCCATTGGGTATGATAAAAGTAATGACATATATTCCGTTACAATGGTAGGCTTACAAGATACGCTTGGCGTATTTTTGTTAAATCCTTCTTTAACATATGGGTATACAGCAATGAAACCAACATATTTGATTAAACTACGGGATTCTGTAATGACGAATGAACCGTGGGATGTACTATTAGGTTACCCATTCTTTAAGTCTTTGGGTGAAGCGATGGTGATTGACTTTAAAGAAATGAAAGTAAAGATATGGGAGAAAAGTGATAATCCACGATTATACTAATGAATTATTAATTATTTGAGTGAATAAATTCTAAAGGAAACGTTAATGAAAATTTATAAGAGTATGAGGAACTTTAGGTTATTGATATTAGTTATGTCTACAGTCTGTGCACTATCCACATATTCTCAGGATTATAAATCTAAGTTTGGGCTTTATGGCAATCTTCTCAGCTCGGGTAGATATTTGGAAATGAGCAAGGTGTATACCGATAAGGATTCTATTAATCCATTCTTAAAACTCAATAACAAGATAGTAGCAGCTATTGCAAACAATCAAAATCGCTATGCCATAAGCTTAATCAATGATAACCTAAGGTATAATTGGCAAGCATACGGATTTGATGCACTATATTTAGCCGATGTATATTTTACGCTTTGTAAAGCAGAGGGTCTCTACGATCAAGAAGAAGCTCTTCTGGAGTGGCTGAAGCAAGATTATTATCCTTCTCAGATGATTTACTATAATGACAAGAAATATACTGCTGCTACAGAGAAATTAATTTCTGATGAAGAAAATAGTTTGAAGGCAAAAGTATTAATTTCACCAGTACATGCTATTCGTAAGGATGAGAGTCAAGCCGTTAAATTTTCGGTTAATCCAATTATCAGAACAAAAATCAAACTCAATGGTGAGACTTTAGACGCTATTTGGACAACTGAATTAAGATATCCACTTCAAATAACTCCTCAGGTTGCAGACCAATTGGGCATAGTATGTGGGAAAGATAGTGTTGCAGGATGCCCAGTTGTGTATTTGGATTCTATCAATATCGGCAATCTTCAATTCAACCATGTTCCAGCATTAGTTTCTGTTATGGTAGATCCTACAGCTTATATTAAGGAGCATAAGCTGTCAAGGAAATATGCGAAAGAACTAAAAGCGTTTTATACAAGGATAAATGTTCCACAGATAGGACTCCCAATTATTAGGCTGTTGGAGAAAATTGCCATTGATTGGAAACATCAAATAATTAACTTTCCTACAGATACGCTTCCAAAGGCAGACTTTGAAGAATCCATGTACTTTGCCTACCCAGATTTTCCTGCACTCTACCTGCCTGTTTCAATAAACAATGAATTCGCGGTTGGTCAGATAAATTTAGGTAATAGTGATTATATCGTTGTGCGTGATAATTTCTATAAGAAGTGCAATTTTCCTTCTATTAAAGGCAAGAATATAACTGTTTTAAAGAATAATAGGTTGTTTTCGGTTCCGCTCATTACGTTGAAATCGCCTTCTGTATTATTTGGAGGGCATACAGTGGATTCAAAGAAAAAACTATCTGTAAGATCAGTTAATGATAGAAGCTCTGATGTGGAAATCGGTTTGTCTTTCTTTAAGTCTTTGGGGCAAACAGTCGTGTTTGATTTTAAGCAAATGAAGGTGCAGGTATGGAAGAAAGGTATTCCTTCTAAATAGAAACACTTAAACATAGTCAAAAAATGAATTTAAACAAAGAAATGACCGTCATAATTCCTTTCTTAAATGAGGGGACTGAAGTGGAAGAGACAATTAAAAGTATAAAATCACATACAACGATACCTTTTGATATTGTTATGATAAACGATGCTTCTACGGATGAATATGATTATGAAAAAGTCGCTAAGACTAATAACTGTGTATATTGTAAACACAAGACAAGGGTAGGTGTTGCATCATCAAGAGATGAAGGAGTATTATTAGCGCAGACAAAATATGTACTTATGCTTGATGCTCACATGAGAGTTTATCAAGATGATTGGCTTGAAAAAATGCTAAAACATCTTGATAGCATATCTAATGATTTGCTTTGTGCAGCAACAATTTCACTTGATCTCGAAGGGAATAGATCCTCTAATAACATTGCTTACGGAGCTTACTGGGAGTTTAGTACAATGGGCCTATATTGGAACGTGAAGACAAAGGCTCCTGAGAAAAATATCAAGAGAATAGAAGTTCCATGCCTCCTTGGTGCCTCATACGCCTGCAGACGAGAATATTGGTTAAAACTAAAAGGTTTAGAAGGACTGGCCTCTTACGGGTTGGACGAACAAATGATGTGTCTTAAAAATTGGATAATGGGAGGAAATTCTTATGTCGCATTAGATATAGAATTTGGTCATAAGTTTAGAAATATCTCAGAAGTTCCTTATTCTGCTAATAACGCAGATTATTTAAAGAATATATTACTTATTTCTGAACTCTTCTATAGTCCTGAATATCAACTCGACTTATATTCTTACTTTGAAGAAATATATGGTGAAGAGTTCCTAAATCGTCAAATTGCAGCCATAGAAGTAAATAAAGCGAGGATTATATCTTCGAAGCTATATTTCAAAGAAAATGCTGTTCGTACATTCTCAGAACTAATAGACTACAATTCTAATTTTCTTAAAAATTGGAATTAATATGTTTTATTCAATTCAATATTTAATAGATGAACAAGCTGCCAAATAATCATGTTGTAAAAATTTATCAACAATATGAAGATACCCCTAGAGTAAGTATTGTGCTACCTATATATGATGGGGCGGAATATATTAAAAGTTGCATCAATAGCATTTTGGAACAAGATTTTGAAGATTATGAAATTATCATCATTGATGATGGTTCTACTGATAGCAGCATAGAGAATTTACTGTCAATTGAGGATAGAAGGATAACATTAATAAGCTGTAGGCATAATTTTGTCAAGAGTCTAAATGTAGGGCTTGCAGTAAGTCGTGGAGAATTCATAGCCAGAATGGATATTGATGATAAGATGCTGCCGAATCGATTAAAAGAGCAGGTATTCTTTC
>CAMPYS010000057.1 GCA_946998295.1 uncultured Prevotella sp. | reverse complement strand
AAATGAAAGGAATACCGCTCGTTTCTTATTCGTTCACCCTTGAATATACTTCTATCTCTATCTTGCTTGTAATCAAGAAGTAACATTTCAAACTAATACTTCTATGCGGAGATTTGCGATTTCCGCACGGCAAAAGATATTGGCATCGACAGACCAGAAAAGAATGAGATACTGCATAACATTCCGCCGACACCTGAACAGGAAGAGTTTATCGGTAAGTTGATGGAATTTGCCAAAACTGGCAATGCCACAATCTTAGGTCGTGCACCGCTGAGCGAGAGTGAGGAAAAGGCAAAAATGCTGATTGCAACAGACTACGCCCGCAAAAGATTCAATAAATTTATATCTTTCAGATAATCAATAGAGTAAGAATGAATAAAGGATAAATGGGTTACGATTTGGAAACGAGCAAGTTTCTTACCCTTTCTTTATTCTGCAATGCCTCAAAGAACACTTAATTTGATAATGCAAAGATAACACTTTCTGATGAAACCAGTGTGTTTTTACGGAAATAAATTGTAGATACACCTTAAAATTAATCACATCTAACTTTATAGGAAATAATTTTTAGAAGTTTTAGTGTCGTTATTATACCAGCAAAAAGACTTATAATCAACCATTTTACACTGCAATATATGAAAAAGAGAGAAAAAAGAAACTTTTTAAAGAAAAAACCTCCGAAAAATTTGGTTACAATTATAAAATTTCATATATTTGCGAACATTAAAAAGATTAGTACCACCGTTATAATAATTTAGAAACTATTATTTATGGGAAGCAAAACAAAAGATAAGACAGATTATATATTGCAAGAAGCATTTAAACTCTTCTTGTCAAAAGAATATGTAAATGTAACAACTGGAGATTTAGAAGAAGCCACAGGAATAACTCGTGGCTCTATTTATTATCGAACTAAAAATAAAGAAGGACTATATAGGGCTGTTATCGATAAGTTTATATTTGATTTCATATCTGATGCGTTGAATGCGGATATTCCTGCTTCAGAGAAAACTCCATTCTGGACTTATATTGACTATGAATTGAATAATACAGAGAAACGAATGAGAGTGATGAAAGAAAACAGAATTGATAAAAACATCTCTGCGCAATATGTGAATTTATTGGCATCTGCGTCTTTTCATTATAATGGATTTGTGGAAAAATATAATGAAATAGAGATACTAATTCATAATCAATGGAGGCATTACTATGATTTAGGTGTCAAATATGGAGAGTTGAGTGGTAATGTGGAGTCTGATCTGGCAATATCATTGTTCCGTTCCTTGTATTACGGAGACTCCTTTTTACTTGCTATTACGGGTGATGGATTGAGTATCCAAGAATTAAGAAGGAAATACATGTTAATCTATAATGCTGTAAAATAATGAGAGAAGTTTATATAACAAGAGTTTCATCATTTTTGCCTAATAGGGTTGTAGAAAATGATAATATGGAACAATATTTAGGACTTATCGGCGATAAGCCTTCAAGGACACGTTCCATTGTATTAAGACAGAATGGCATAAAAAAGAGGTATTATGCTTTGAATGAGAAACAACAAATAACACATTCAAATGCGCAATTAGCAAAAGAAGCCGTTGTAAAATTATTTGTAGATAATAAAATTCCCAAAGAAATCTCTCTACTCTCTTGTGCCACAAGCACTCCTGACCAATGGATTCCTTCACACGCATCTATGGTGCATGGAGAACTGGAGAATTTTCCAATGGAGATTTTCTCTTCGGCAGGAGTGTGCCTTACCTCTTTGCAGGCGTTAAAAATATGCTATAGTAATATTCTCGCTGGATTACATCAGAATGCCGTTTGTGTTGCTTCTGAATTTCCCTCCCCTACATTAGTCTCGAAATTCTATGATCCTGAATATGAAATAACACATGAGAATCCGGATTTAGATCCTTATATGGCATTTGAGAAAGATTTTCTTCGATTTATGCTTTCAGACGGAGCAGGAGCAGTATTAGTGCAGGATCACCTGGAAGGGGAAAGTCCACTAAAAATAGAATGGATAGAAATGACCTCTTATGCTAATGAACTTCCTACCTGTATGTTCATGGGCGCAGAATTAGGTGTTGACGAACAAGTGAAAAGTTGGAAAGAATTCACTCCGGAGGACATAAAGAATCGTGGAGTAATGCTATTGAAACAAGACATTAGGCTGCTAAAGAAATACATTATCAAATATTGGGTTGACCATATCGAAGCCGTACTTGCCAAACATGATGTAAAAGCGGAAGAGATAGATTATGTCATACCTCATGTTTCATCAATGTTCTTCTATGAGAAATTAAATGACGAAATAGCAGCTCGTAACATTGCTCTGACAAAAGAGAAATGGTTTACAAATCTGACCTCTGTTGGCAATATCGGTTCGGCTGCCATTTATGTGGGACTGGAAGAGCTCATAAGGACAAAAGAAATAAAACGAGGGAGAAAGATTCTTCTCCTTGTACCAGAGAGTGGAAGGTTCTCATATGGAACAGCATTGTTAAAAAAGATATAATAGCCGCCAACTAATTGGTTTAATTAAAACATACTTAATTCAATCAACGAATTAAAATTCATAACATTAAAACCGATATAACTATGAAGAAAAGTCTTTTGCTGTTATTTTTCAGCTTCTTTTTCGGCATTTGTTATTCGCAGACATGGATATCCTTTGAGGGAAATGTTGCGAAAAAGCCACAGATAGAAGTGTTAGAGTCAAATAGTAACTCTTACAAAGTGAAGGTCAAATTATTTGGTTTGTTTGACAAAGAAATTCAAAAGTCAGGAATGATTTATCACAAACTCTCTTTTGATGGTTGCGGTTTCCTCTCGCAAGCAGGTCTTCCTGCTCTACCAACATTTTCGCAACTTATAGGGTTGCCACGGCACAAAAAGTGTACGGCAAAGGTAGTGGAAAACAAGTGGGAAAACATTGATATAGGAAAGATATATCCAGCTCAAAAGCCTTTGAGAGAAACGGAAACAGAAAAAGAGTTTTCAATCAATAAATCTGTTTATGCCAGCTCAAGTTTCCTACCTCAACTTATAGAGCGAAATGAACAGCAAATATATAGGGGTGTTGCAAACCATACCTATACAATTTGCCCATTTAAGTATTATCCAAGTACTGACAGGTTATCCGTTTTGACAGAATTCACCCTTGTTGTAAATTTTGAAGAAATACCTTCAATACAAAAAGATGAATTTATAATGCCATCTATTAAAAAGGGAATTTTTGATAACTACGATTTTTTGACCGAAGAATCTTCTTCGTTAGATAATTCTCCATATGACTATTTGATTATAGTCGGGGAAGTTCCTAATTTGTTAAATAGTAACGTATTAAATGACTTTTGCAAATGGAAAGCAGCTAAAGGCTTTAAGACAAAAGTTGTTTCTACTAAAGAAATTGGAAATACATGCGAGAAAATCAAATCGTACATCAAATCAGAACGTGTTAATAATATAAAATATGTCTTGTTTGTCGGAGACAACAATACTATCCCTCTTTATCACTGGATGGCTGCAAATGAACAGACACCAATAAAGAGTGACTATTGGTATGGCTGTTTAGACAATGAAAAAGATACACAAGCAGATGTTTATATAGGAAGGTTTCCTGTAAATTCATTGGATGAGTTGAGAAATATGGTATCTAAGACCATATGCTACGAAAAAGAAGGAAATCAATATGGAAATAAATGTTTGCTTGTTGCTCACAAAGAGTTTGCTCCCAATAAATATCAGGGATGCTGTGAAAGGATAAGAAAGTCTATCTATTCTACTCCTTTATCTTTTACATATGCTTATGGATCTTCTCCACAAAAAGGTGGTAACAATGCAACAAATACAATGGTCATAGAACAAATAAACCAAGGATTGAATATCGTAAATTACAGAGGTCATGGTAGTGAAGTAGATTGGGTTCCCAGTTGGGGAGCTGACGGTGTTCCCTTTTCAAAAGAGCAAGTCTCTCAACTTTCAGGAAAGGTATTCCCTGTAATTTTCAGTATAGCATGTCTTAATGGAGACATTAGTTATGATCAGCCTTGTTTGTTGGAATCCTTTATGCGTTATGAAAAAGGCTCGGTGGCTTTCTTAGGCTCAACAGAGCCTTCTTGGACTACCGCCAATCATTCTTTTGATGAAATTATTTTTAAGAAGTTGTTGGATAAGGGTATTTGTAATTTCGGAGAACTGAACGTAGTGTCACATCTTGCAAATATTTCTCAAGGAGGAGGTGAACCAGCAATCAGCAATGCTTTTATGTATATTTGTGGCAATGACCCTTCTTTGGAGATATGGACAGATAAAACAAAGGCTTTTGGAGAAGTCTCTGTAGAGAACACCGCTTCAGGAGTACGGATCACTACTCAAGGTGTGTATAATTACAGAGCATCAGTGTTATCACCAAAGGGAGAATTACTCTATGTTAAGGAGACTACCACAAATACCCTTTTGTTAAACGACATACAACCTGATTATCAGGTAGTTTTGAATAAACATAACTTTATCCCTTGCATAATCTCAGATGTTTCCAATAATGTTCTGTTTATACAAGATGAAACAATAGGAGGAAATAAAGTTATAGAAGCTGACATCATAAAAGTTGGTACAAACGTAACGTCAACGAAACCCTATGGCGATGTCTTGTTCAACGAAGGCAAGATAACGTTAAAGGCGAAAAAAATACAATTTTTTCCAACTACAAAAACGTCGAAAGCAACTCAGTTACAATTAATATTAAAAAAATAGTAATTATGAAGAATCATCATTTCCTATCGAAACTCGCAGCCATTATGATTGCTGCCATGTTCTCCAATGCAAGTTATGCGCAGATTACCTATTCACAAGGAAAACTTACAATTGGTGATGTTACTCCCCACAAGTTTCTCGGAATGACAATTGGAGGAATGGCAGGAACCTATTGGACCTGCAAAGCCAACAATTTTTTTCAATTAGACCTGTCACCTGCAAGTCCTCGATTAGCAGGTACGGGGGATGAGGTATGCTTTTACAACACCGAAACAAGTACGTTCAATAGCATTCAAGTTGCAAATGTGTACAATTACTCAGATGAACGTGCCAAAACAAATGTCAAAACTATTGACGGGGGACTGAACACAATATTAAATTTGCGTCCTGTAAGTTATACTTGGAAATCAGGCATTGGAAGTGCAACAAGAAGTTCTCATTTAATGACTGTAGCCAATGGTCCTTCTTGTGATAAAAACCTACAATTTGGTTTTTTGGCACAAGAACTTGAAGAGGTCATTCCTGATGCTGTTAAAACAGACGAAGAAGGTAGGAAACTTATTAACTATACTGCAATTATTCCTATACTTGTGAAATCAATTCAGGATTTACAAGGCAAGGTTGAAGAACAGCAAAGAATGCTAGAGTATTTATCAAAAGGTTCTGTTTACAACAGTACACACAAAGAATTAGGTCATATAAACAAATGTGTTTCAGACCAGTCTAGTTCCACGCTGTCCATTGACTTTACACTTTCTCAGCAGGCAAAAGATGGCATACTATTGATTAGCGGAATAGAAGGTGTTCAAGAAAAGAAAATAGAATTATCTAAATTTTCAAGTTCCATTACCGAAAATATTAGTTCTTTGAATAAAGGAGTACACATTGCCACGTTAGTAATAAATGGTTCAGTATGCGACTCCAAACAGTTTATCATAGAATAATAACGACATTTTACAAACCAATTCGGTAACGAGATTACTTTCGTACCGAATAAAAACACATGAGTTACTATGACAGATTTCTTGCAAAAAAACATTATAGTAAATCGTGTTTTTTAATATTTTTAATAAAATGCAAAAAAGACACAAAGATAGATTTCGTTACTTTCAAGAGTTGGCTTGTACAACCAAAGACTTCTATATAGAACTACTGCGTTCCTATATAAATATAGGAGTAGGAACAAAAGTCCTTGAAATAGGATGTGGGGAGGGAGGAAACCTGTTACCTTTTGCTCAAATAGGATGTTTGGTAACAGGTATAGACATATGCGGCTCACGCATAGAACAAGCTGTAGATTTTTTTAAGAGAGAAAATCAGAAAGGTACTTTTATATGTGAAAATTTTATGTTACTTAATAATTCAAAAGATGGAATAGGAAAATTTGATATTATAATACTTAGGGATGTGATAGAGCATATAGAACCTCCTTGTAAGAAAGAATTTTTGTCTCATATAAAAAAGTTCATGACAGAAAAAAGTTTAGTTTTTGTATGCTTTCCTGCATGGCAAAATCCTTTTGGTGGACATCAACAAATCAGTACTGGCTTTGTTTCTAAAATTCCATTCATACATCTTCTTCCTAATCCTCTTTATAAAGCTTTCCTCACACTCAATGGAACTAATAGTGATACTATTCAGGAACTGTTTAGTATAAAACGCTCACAAGTGACTGTTGAAAGTTTTGAAAAACTTATAAAAACAATTGGTTTTCGGATAGTAAAACGGCAATTATGGCTTATCAATCCTCATTATAAGCAAAAATTTAATTTGACCCCACGACTTCTCTCGCCTGTTTTTTCGAAGATAAAATATTTACGAAACTTTTACACGACTTCTTGCACTTATGTGCTGAGAAAATAATTTTTTTCCAATTCGTTTAATTATGATTTACCCAATAGTTATATCTACTTCATATTAGAATACTCCTCAGTTAGTTTTATCGCCTGCATCTGTAGTTTGATGATGGCTTCAGAAAAGGCTTCAAGTTTGCGAAGCATTCTCTGTGCAGTGGTGGTTGAGTGATAACAGTTGAGCATCTTAACAGCTTCATTATAGAGTACACCAATCTTGTGATTTTGGGATATTATGTTAGAGAGTTCACACAAGTATTTTTCATCAGAATTATTTTCTATAATAACCTTGAATGCCTCTCCAAGTAATCTTGCCCTTAGATAATCGCTCTTTGTTTTTGCTCCCGACTTTCGATAAAGATTTATGACCTTTTGTTGGTCTTCGTAGTTGGGTATTCTGATGTGCCATCTGTCCCATTTTGGGCAGGTGCCACATCTGCCGTCTGGCTTGTTTATGTTCTTTCTTTTCATCGTTTCTATATTTTCTAATCACGACTTTGGAGTAATTTTATCCCCTTTGGGGGCAAGGGTCTTTGTGGTACAAATGGCAATTTGTGGTACAAAGACACACCTTGCCAGTATAGAGAAAGAGATAGTTTGTTATGTTCCATAAAGTAACCTTTCTGGGGTGCTTTTGATAGACGAGAGTTCAAAGTTCAAGAAGTAAGTCAAGAGATAAGTTTAGACTAATTTCTTGACTTACTGACTTTATGAGCTGATATATTTTTGACTAAAGTTAATTTTGACTTAGGTCGAAACTAATTTCTTGACCAAAGTCATAACTGACCATTTGACTTAAGTCGCAACTGATGTCTTAACTTAACTCATAACTTACCTGTTTGCGGTATTGGATTATAATGCCTTTCAAGCATTGTCTGTATGTCGCTCTGCTTGTATAGTATCTTCCCTCCGATTTTGTAGAAAGGAAGCGTTCCTAAGTTTCTGTACTCTTGGAGCGTGCGTGTACTGAGCCGTAATTGGCTACAAACCTCCTCGCCAGTGAGGTAAACCTCTCCGCCTAACATTGGACGGGCTGTAGAACAATAATGCTCCAATTTCTTCAATATTCCTTCCATCAGTTGTGAAAACGACTGCATCTGAGG
>CAMPYS010000056.1 GCA_946998295.1 uncultured Prevotella sp. | reverse complement strand
GCTTCGGGGAAGATATTTATGCTCTTTTGAGTTTTACCGGACAGCAATATTTTAATAGATAAGCGAGAGTCGTACTACTCGCCTCAAATAATTTGTTTAACGACGAGTTATACTCTATCACTCATACACTTAACTTAATAGATATTTTCATAATAGTCGCTATAAAGGTAAACATAATTTATTAAACGCCTATCTTTTTTTTTGTTATTTTTTTGTAAAAAAAACAAAAAAGCAACTTTTCAGCGATAATAAACGCTGAATATCAAGAACTTATAAACTTAACATTGTGGTAAAAAGGCTCGAAATGACATTCTTTATGGTACTGTCCTATAAAAATGTGGGCTTACACACTTTTAAGGACAGTATCATAATATGCTCGCTAATCCAGATAATTATTTAAGTTAATCCACAACTGCGATTCTTATAGAACCTCTTCTATCGATTAAGTAAAACCCTTTCGATCGATTAAGTAAAACGACTTTGCTCGTTTTACTTAAGTTATTTTAGAATCTATTTTTATCGATAAATTTTCTTTACAATTAAAGCCTTATAATAGTAAGAATTATCTTTAAAAGATATAGTTATTTTATGCTTAAAGATTTATCAATTGTTACTCTAATATACCGCATAATTATAAATAATGGCGTATCTTCAAAATGAGGATACACCATTATTTGTAATTATATTTTATTAAAATTTTACTCCTTTATAATCTTTGTTACACCATATATTGTTTTAACAATATACATACCATTAGATAAATTCTCTATATTAATTTTATTTATACCTGAGTTTATCTCTTGTGACATAACTTTTTGACCATTTAGCGAGTAAATGCTAACATTACAATCTTTTGGTACAGTGATATTAACATCTTCTTTGACAACTTTTGGTGATACTTTAAATGTATTATTATATTCATTTTTAGTGATACCATCTACAGTGTGATTATTGTCGTTAATATCTATACCAATTGATTGAACAGTGTAATATGCTTGTGGAGCGATACCGAACTCGTATGTCTGTCCCTTAGTTAGACGATAAGGATCACCTTTAGGGAAGTTATCATCTATAACAGGTTCAACATAATCATAGTATTTCCATGTACGTACATAGAAAGAAACTTCGTCAGTTTTGCGATAATAATATTGCTGTGTTCCTGTTACTTCATATTGTATGTTTGCAAATGAGAAGCCAGCTCTTAATTTGCTTATAGGGAATGTTATATCTACATAACCTTCGTCTCCTGCATTTATTTTTACTTGTTTAGTTACTAAGAGCTTACGATCTGTTGTTGTAGGTATAGAACTTCCACTAATAGAAGTTACATAGAAATTAACTTTACCAGAGTAACCATATTCAGACTTTAAGTAGTATCTTATAGTTAATTCTTTTAGCTGAGATAATACAAGCGAGTTGTCGCTACCTATTAATTTTCCTTCTTGATAGAAACGTGCTGATTTTAGAGCTACATCACCTTTTCTTACTGAAGGAGTAGGGTTAGGCTTATTTCTTACCGACTTAATTCTCAACTCGCCTATACGGTTATCTTCATTTTGGTAATCTAAGCGTCCTAAATACTCTTTACCATTTTGTGTAAATGCTATTAATAAATAATATTTAGTACCATACTTATCACCTGTTGTGTTCTTAAGTTCTTTGAAAGCATCATTTGTATAGAATGTATAATTGACATATTCCCATTTATTTACCGAAGTATTTCCTTCTGATATTAACACTTTCTCTGAATAGCTTTGTGCATTTTCTGGAAGCGCATATAATTTAACAGTTCCTTTATAGTTGTTGTCTCCTTTATTAATTATAGTTACAGGAATTTTTATATTCTCATTTTCATAAGCATAAGAAAATGTTCTATAAGGTACTATCATTTTTAGATCTTTAACTATAGGTCTTGGCTCTGGTTTAGGTTCTGGTCTTGGCTCTGGTTTAGGCTTAGGGCTGTTCTCAACTAATGTGAGTGTAGCCGCATAGTCTTGAATAGCTTTATACTCACCATTCTTCTTGTAATTTACAGCAAAGAAATATTTTCCAGCTGATAATTCATCTGTTTTTACTGTAAAGTTAAATGTACGATAGTAGCCACTTCCTATAATTGTTGTCATATCATCAAGAATTACAGAATGATTATCATTTTCTGTTTTATAAATAGAAAGTGCAACACTACCAACGTAACTATCATTGCCTTTATTGCCTACAGATACTGTTACTGTAATACGATCTCCAACCTTTGCTTTATAGTCTTTTTTGTTACCATAAATATATAAAATAGGTTTTTTCTCTTCTGGTTGAGGCTCTGGCTTTGGTTTAGGTTTAGGTTCTGGGTTGTTTGGTCTATCAGGCTCTAAATATCTAAGCATTTGCTGGTTAGAGGAATAGCCTCCTCCTCCACCACCAATACCTTCTTGGCCTGGTTTTAGTATGTTTAAAAGATACCAACCATTTTCTGACCTATTCCATCCCCAATCAACGTGTACATAGCCTTCTGTTGCGAATCCGTCTAAAACAAAACAGTGTCCACCTCCACGAGAAAAGCCTGCATAAACAACAGGTCCATAATCTTCCATCTCGCTTCTTATGTTTTGCATCCAATCATTTATGCGGAAACGGTCACGCTCTAAGAATCTTAATTTATCCTTATATCCAAAATGTTTTACAAGAGCATCGGGCGCATTATAAACATAAGCTCCACTACCACCTGTAAAGGCAGGATTATAGTCCATCTTCATGGCATAACCAACATCACGAAGTAATCTTCCTATATTATCTGCTTGTGTTTCATTTAGCATTAGTCCTGTTTCTCTATCATAACCTCCACTTGTTACAGCAGCAGGCATTTGATTCCAATCATAATCTTTACTCTTATCAAAATTTTGGTTTAATGGGTATCTATTTTTCCAATAGTATTGTGTATATCCTTTTGGTCTGTTTGGCCATTTATGCCAACGCATAACTGTAGACATTGCTGTTGCAACACAACCTGAAACAGTTGGATAAGTGCGTCCTTTGTAATTATAGTTTGGAGCATATAGGTTGAAAGGCCATGCTTGTCCCCATGATATAGCTTGTGGTAATTTAGTTTGTCTATCTGTTGCATATTCTAATAATGGCTCAATAAGTGTTTGAGGCTTTCCTGCTCTTGTTATTTGCAAAGGTGTGTCTGGGACATTTTCTAAGATCCATGCCATTTGCTTTTTATATTCATCAAACATCCATTTGATAGAGGGATGGTTTTCAATATCCTCCTCTGTTAATTTTCCTGTTTCTGAATATGCTAATATATTAGTTACACGATCATCTCCTGCAACTACTATATAACCATTGTCGTTACCTCTATTTATGACATAATATAAGCTACTAACAGTTGGATTTGATTTTTTAGTTATCGTACCAATGGTATTTACTTTAGGGCTATATGCCATAGATAGTTGATTCATACTGCTATAACCTCTTACACCAAAAAAGGCTTTAGCGATTTCTAATGCTTGGGCTTTATCTATTGGCGAAGCCGAAATAGATAAAGCGATAATAGCGAAAAGAAATAATAAAAAAGTTTTCTTTTTCATAGATTTATTGATATAATTATGTTATTTTTAGTTATGTATCAACCCACTTGTTTAGTTGTGGGCTTGATACATGAAGTTTATATATTATTTTATTCTATACAAGTAATCTTCTTTACGTTAATATATACATTAACCCATTTATCATTACCTGTTCCAAGTTTTAATTTAATTGGCTCTTGAGACTCCATATAGTTAAAGAGTTGAGCTAAAGAAAGCTTTATAGTCTTTTTGTATTCACCTCCAAAACCTCTTTTTTTGTTACGTAGGTGTGATACTATCTCTACATATCGTGTCTCCTGCATTGTTTCAACAGTTTCTTTTTCACCTCTGCGAAGTTCAAGATATACATCTTCTGGAGATTCAAATTTACGTATTCCTTGATGATAATATAAATATGCCTGATTTTCTGCATTCCAAAGTTCTTTTTCTTCTTTTCCAGCTTCTTTTATTCCGAGAGAACCTTTTAATATAGCATACTTGTTTAATGCAGGATTGCTGTTTCCACCATCTGCTTCAATACCTGTTACATTAAGTATTACACGTACATGTTTAAAGTCTTGTACAAAATCTTTTTGTGTAACTGTATATGTGTTAGATGGTTGTACACGTGCGACAGAGTTGTCTACAGCAAAGCGTAAACTGAAGCTAACAGGATGCATTTCGTTTATTGGTAATTTTTGATTAAGGAAACGTTTAACAGCATCGAGATCTGCATTTAATATTTCACTTTGCATAGTCTGACCTCCACCTAACATAGTTACATGCATATTGCAGCTACTTAATATCTTACGATATTTTACTTCATCATTACCTTCGACAGTAAAATCTGTTCCCTTTATCTTTTTGATAGCAAAGTCTAAAGCTTGTTTAACATCCTTCTCCTTATCATCTGTATCAATACATAAGTAGAGTATTCTACCATAGTTTATAGATGATACATAAACAGGCTGACAATCTTCAAAATAATTTTTATCTACTTTTTGGAATATAGTAGGTGTTGTCTTAGGAAAGTCTGTTGTAACAGTAAATGTTTTTTGTATTACTTTTGCTAAAATATGATTTTTCTTTTTGCTAAAGTTAAAGCCAAAGCTTGTTGAAACATCTACTATAGAGCTTTTTACTGCTGCACCAAGTTTAGCAATTAATTCTGCTTGATTGTTAATTTTATCAACAGAAGATAGAGTAATTTGTGAACCTTCTTTGAAATTAATATTCGCCCAGTCATTTAGTGCATCTTGATAATCACTCTTACGAATGTTATGAACGGTCTTCTTTGTTAATGATTTATCCTCATTATTTACAGGGCTGAGATTTATAGAGAATGTAATATCACCTAATTCACAATTTGAAATAGCCGCATATGTACCATCACCAATTGTATTACCTTTGATAGCACAGCCTGGATAAATAATATCAGAAGAAGGATCTAACAAGATAGTCTCATTAAAGGCACTATTTAATGTGTACTTGTGTGTTTTCTTAACCCAATATCCTGGTATACCATTTAGAACATCACGTTCTCCTTGTTCTTCTACAGGATCGCCAACTTCTATTGGGTTTCCTCCAACAGGTCCAGCTCCCTTTATAAGTCCATCTCCTACTTTAAGTCCTTTTAAGTAACTTTGTACCTGATCGGCTTGAAGTATATTTGAACTTGAAGTTTGTTCTTTACCATTATTATCCCCTATAAATTCAGAGGAACATCCTGTAGCTAATAATGCTCCTGCGAGCACTGCAATAGGAATTATACTTCGTTTCATAATTATTGAAATTAAAAATTATATAAAATAAAATACAATTAGGATATAATTTCCTAAATTAAAAATATTTATATTCGATTGTTAATATCAGGAAAGGTAGAATTAAGAGTTAGATTAATTTTAACGCTCCAAAATTACAAATATTTTTATTAAATCAACAGAATGATGTATATATTATATAAAAAATATACAAAAAAAGCATTTAAATGAAAATAAAATGAATAGTTATTCACTTATTATTAGTGAGATACCATTTTTTACTAAGTAATATAAATTTACATTATGTAAATTTAATATAGATGTCTTTTAAGGTAATAGAGAGAGACAATAAATATAATTAAAGAAATAATTAATGTTGAATACAAACTTATTTCATTACCTTGAAATAAGTTTAGTAACTTATTATTATAACTATTTGGATATAATTTAATAATAATGAACGGAACTGTATTATTTACCCAATGTAATATAATACCAGGAATAATACTATTTGTGCGATAAAACATCCAACCTAATAATATACCAATAAAAAAAGCATGTATTCCTTGTGCATAATTACCATGTACTAAACCAAATATAATAGCAGAGATAAAAATTGCTATCCAATTTTTGTCTCTATTAAATACACTTAATAATTTATGTAAAATAGTTCCACGAAAAATTACCTCTTCACCAATTGGGGCTATAATGCCTATTATTATATATCCCATAGGGTTATTAATGATACCATTAAATAGATGTTGATATTTATCAGAAAACTCTATGGAAAGAGACTCATAAAAGAATTGAATTGGTATTATTATACTTATTCCTAAAATTCCTACTATTAATAGTAAAGTCCAATACCTTGATTTTAAATAGGTTAAAGATAAAGTAAACCATTTCATTTTGATAAATAGTAAAATGCAGACCAAAGTGCTAAAAAAACTACTAATGACAAGAATATTTATAAATTTACCATTTTTCATTCCATTAACAACAGAAGATAAAGATAAATTATTAAATAATGAATATAGAACTAATATTGTATATTGTGCTATTGCTTGAATTAATAAGTATAGGGAAATATACAATATTACATAACTAATAGTTTTGAACTTATCACTTTTTCCTATAGGAGATAAATTAATATTACTTTTTTTTGCCATTTAATATTTTTATAAGTTTATATCAAAAGTTTTATATATTAGTGTCTTGATTAAGTAAAGCTGCTATTTCTTTACGATCTTTATTTAATTGGAATATTAAACTATCAATCGAATTAAATTTCTTTTCTTTTCTTATATAATGTATAAAATCTACTTTAATAGTTTTTCCATACAAATTACCATTATAATTAAAAACATTAACTTCTATAGATAAAGTTTTACCTGAAAAAGTTGGACGGTAACCAATGTTTAGCATACCGCTTTTAGCTTTTTTCTCATTATTAATATATACCAATACAGCATAAACACCTAAAGCTGGCAAAAGTTTAGAGTTTTTTGAAATATCTATATTGGCAGTAGGGAAACCTATTTTATTACCATTTTGACACCCATAAACAACTTTACCCGTTAAAGAATAAGGTTCATCAAGATATTCTATAGCTTTAGCTACATTACCAGATAATAGTAGACGACGTATAACAGAGGAACTAATATTTACACCATTAAATGAAAATACAACATTTTTGATTACATCTATGCCTATGTTTTTCCCAAAAGCAGCATAATCAGAAAAAGTATTTGAACTGTCATGCCCAAAATGATTGTCATAACCAACAAGAAGTTTTGATATATTTAATTTACGTTTTAGAATATCAAGCATAAAAGCATTTGAAGATAAAAGTGATAATTTTTTATCAAAATGAAGGACAATTATAAAATCGACATGGAATTGTTGTAATTTCGTTATTTTTTCTTCAAATGTAGAAAGTAATTGAGGTTTATAATCCGAATCTAATATTTGACGAGGGTGTGTATCAAAAGTTATTACCATTGATTTTAAACAAGAATTATCTGCTTCTTTTATTAAATGGTTTATGAGATACTTATGACCAATATGTACTCCATCGAAAAAGCCTATTGTAGCAATTGAAGGAGGTAAATTTAATTTTAAATTGTCTTTAAAGTAGATTACCTTCATTATTTTATTTATACATCTTATTAATATACATCTTAATATATATAGGTATAGATGAATGATAATATTATTTATAGTGCAAAGATACAGTTATTAGATAGTTTAATTTGCATCAATATAAAAAAATGTGTTAAATATCATAATTTTATTTGGTTATATTTCGATAATAAAAAAAATAAATATTACCTTTGCAAACGTTTTACAAATAGGACTTGTAGCTCAGTTGGTTAGAGCAACAGACTCATAATCTGGAGGTC
>CAMPYS010000055.1 GCA_946998295.1 uncultured Prevotella sp. | reverse complement strand
AAGTGTCAGCCCTAAATTATTTTGTTTGAAAAAGTTTTACCGGACAGCAATAATTTTAAAATATCGCTGTTTTAAGACTATATAGAAAAGCAAATAATTTGATTTAAGGACAAATGTTGCTTACTGTTTACTATCTTGTATATACTTGAATTATAACCTTTTATATGTTTTACAGGAACAGAGCTAATCGCTTAAGTTAAACCCCAGTTGCGTTTCTTATAAAAACGTTCAAGCGTTTCTTATAGTAACGTTCAAGCGTTTCTTATAGCAACGTTATTGTGTTTCATCTTAAACGATTTTTATTATTGTTTTTATCGGTAATTTTTATTTACAATTATTTATAAAAAAAACTACTTCTTTATACGATTTCTAAAAAAAGAAATACATTCCGCTAAGATTTTAGACCCTAATACTTTCATTAACACCAAATACAAAATGGTAGCTATTAATATACGTCCAACAAGCAATAAATAGAGATTTGATATGAATATTGTCGAGAAATAGGCAATAATCATAACTATGGCACTTACTAACATATAAGGACAAATATCAAAAAGTACATCAAATAAACATATATTCATTTCACGATGAATAAAATATTGCCATACTAAAAGCCATAAAATAGTAATAACACTATAAACTACTACTATAAATAATATACCTTGATTATAACATAATAAAGTTAGGATAAGTTGAAGTACTATCAAACCACTTGTGCATAATAGATAAAGATTAGAACGACCTAAACTTATCGCTAAATTCTGATATAACGTATAAAAAGGTAGAAACGCTCCACCGATACACAATATACGTAACATTGGTATACAATCAGCCCATTTATTGGATATCAATACAATAATAAACTCTTTTGAAATCATAGCCAAACCAAACATTGCAGGGAATGATAAAAAAGCAGTGAACTTCAACATTTTATGAAATGCTTTTATTTGTCGGTTTTGCTCTTTATTCAATTCTACTAAAACAGGCTGTGCCACTTGGGATATAGTGCCTGACACTAAAGAACTTGATAAATTGTTCCACTTAAACGCTTGAGTAAAATTTCCTACTAATGAGATAGGATACAAACGAGCAAAAATAAAAGTTAACACATTTTGACTAACTGTATTTACTATGCTGGTTAACAAGATACGGTAGCTAAAAGAAAACATCCTACGAACAGGAGTAAAGTCTATACGTAAAGATGGACGCCAAGGTATAAAAAAGAATCTACCTATGCTGACAATACTGATATAAAGCATCTGCTGCCAAGCCAAACTCCAATAGCTAAAGTCTAATAATGCCAATGTAATACTAAATACACTGGCAATAATTAAAGCTGTAGTTCGTAATATTGTAACCTCTTTAACCAACATGTTTTTAAACATATAAGCCAAAGGGGCTGTACCAATAGCTGAAAAAAGTAACGAAATAAATACAAATCTTGAAAGCCATACCAGCTCATTATGATGAAAAAAACTTGCAATAAATGGAGCTGCAAAAAATAAAACTACATAACACCCTATACTAACAAACAGACTAAACCAAAAAACGGAATTATAGTCATTAGCTGTTGGCTTCTCAAGGTTTGTAAGGGCAGAGGTAAATCCGCTTTCTTGCAAAGCAGTAGCAATTGCAGAAAAAATAGTCAGTATACCTACTAATCCATAATCAGAGGTACTTAATATACGAGCTAAGAAAATGCCAGCCACCAAATTTAACACTTGCATAGCACCATTATTCAATGCACTCCAAAATAAACTATTAGCTGTACGTTGTTTTAAAGTTTCCTGCTCCATATTATGTAATATATGATAGATAAAAAAAATGAGAAAAACACCTATATAAAACATATAGGCATCATTTCTCATTAATATTACAGAAATAATTAATATCTAAATTTTTTTACCATAACAAAGATCTCCAGCATCTCCGAAACCTGGAACAATATATTTATGTTCATTTAAACCTTCATCTATAGCTGCACACCAAATGGTAGTTTTATCAGAAGGGAAACACTTTTTAATATGTTCTATTCCTTCAGGCGAAGCACAAACACAAGCAACATGAACATGATTTGGTTCTCCTTTTGTTAATATTGCTTTATAGCCTAATTCCATAGAACCACCAGTTGCAAGCATAGGGTCTACTAAAATCATAGTTTTGCCGTCTATACTGGGAGTTGCTAAGTATTCTACATGTATGCCTACTTCGCTATGAGAACTATCTGTATATTCTCTATATGCACTTACAAAAGCATTGCCAGCATGGTCGAAAATATTCAGGAAACCATTATGAAAAGGTAAACCTGCACGAAAAATAGTCGCTAACACTATCTTATCTGTTGGAACATTAATTTTAGAAATACCAAGAGGAGTCTCAACTTCTTTCATCTCATAAGAAAGTCTTTTTGATATTTCAAATGCTTCAAATTCGCCTATTCGCATTATGTTATTACGAAATAGAAAACGATTTCTTTGATAATTTTTATCGCGGATCTCAGCCATATACTGATTTATAATAGAGTTATATTCCGCAAAATTGATAATTTCCATATTTATGATAAGTCTTATCGCTTTTATATATATATAAAAAAAAGAGACAAGCTCTAAAAAAAGAGCTGTCTCTACCATTACAATTTCATTAACATTTATTTTGTTCTTTAATCATTACCATACACAACGGCTTAATTTTTGCAAAGATATATATTTTCTTTGGAAGTACAAAATTTTAAACTTGGAAGAATAATACTAACCTATTTCTTTTTGCTGACATAAATAGTAAACCACCAAGTGAAAAATTACAAGATGTGTTTGAAGAATTTGCACTTTAGTGTTGAAAAGTTTATTTTTTCTCTCGGTCTTTAGTTCAATTTCTTTTGTATTGTGTTTATTGTGCTCTTATGGTGGGCTTAGTTTCTCCAGCCGCAAGGCAAAAACTTTGCGATGTTTTTATGTTTTTAATGCAATCCAAACCCAACAAGTTTTGCACTTTGATTTTATATCTTTAATAACCTTGCTTATAAATCACAGAAATTGTGATCCCTTTATTCTTTGGTTAGTTGTGTCTATTTTGTAACTTTTGTAAGGGCTACAAAGATACTAAAACTTCCCATCGGAGAGGGAGGAGAACATACCTTCTTTTCCGTTTAAAAATATCTTTTTCGCTCCCTTTGTTTATTTTTTTTTAATTATATTTCTTTATTGGACTTTCGTCCACAAAATTATTTTTTTGTTAAATTGTTTTGTAATTCTATTTTTTTTGTCTAATTTTGCCCAATAAATACAAACCTGATGTATATAACAAACCTGATGTGATTAAATCTTATGTACGCAAACCTGATATTGTTTAAAAAGCAGAAATACATAAAGCCCAAAGATTATGAAACACGGAATAACGTAAGAGATTTTGTGTTTTTTAACGAACTTTTCTTGCAATTTCGAAATAATTCGATAAACACACACACACACACACACATGTATTATAAGTAGATATTATAAACATGTTTGTGTATGTAAGTGCATTGCTATAGAATGGTGTAGAAATTGGTGTTTTTTGTGTTTCTTGTTGAAACACATATCAAAAAATGCGCAGCCAATGGATTCTTGGAAAAGAATCTGTTGGCTGCTTTTCGTATACCTACGAACGAATATAAATGATGATGGAACATTTAGCATAAGAAATGCTGAGTGTTTTATGTGACATAAAGCATGAGCAAGCGCGTGAAGCGTTTGGCGAGAGGGACACGATTGTCTGAGTTCAAAGCTAAGTTAGATAATTGTATTTACTTTCAAGTTCTACGAACAACTGATAACGATGATGAAGTCTATCTAAAAAAGAACACTCCCTATATTATATATTATCCTACAAAGGAGTCTACATTTCATGAATTCAATACTGAGAAAGTGTATTATGTCTACTATTAAGGAGTGTTATTTTATGTCGAGGATTAATTATACAGATGAAATTAGCAGTGTTTCTTGCTAAGCAGGTAAATACGAGAAGTTGTCTTTCAAAGGGACGTATAAGTACAAGAATACAGGTAGTTTGTCTTGTGACTTGAGACTTTTTCTTGAAGGGAGGAGACTTGTAAAAGCCCACGAAATAAAGGCATATCATTGTTGGGCTGTAGCGAATGGACAACAATGCAACAAAGCGAGAATGGTAATATCTTTCTCTTTTTCATGAGAAGGAAAAATGATGAATGTCAGAATCATTGATTCAAATGAAGTAATGCGATAATATAAATGCAAAAAATAATATCATAATATGTATATAAGAAATCACTCAGTAAATGAATTTTCGCCAGTAGTGTATTGTATGTAATAAATAACAAATAAGTAAATAAAGAAATAATAAAGGAGTAATAAGAAATGAAAAAGAAATATGCACAACCATCTGTAAGTGTCGTAAAAATCGAATTAACGTCTTTTATAACAGGTTCTGGGACCTGGAATCCTACAGGAAAGGAAGGGGATGGAATGGAGTGGCACGACGAGGATCCCGATAATCCAATAAACGATGATGAAATAGGATAGATAAAAGTTTATTGTAATTACGTAAGTCGAAGGATGCAAGTGTTCTGACGGATGCAACAAATTTACAAATGCATTTATAGGAGCGCATAAAAGGCTGTGGTTTGTAATTGTGATGAAACAAAGGCTGTGGGGTATCTTGTTAAAGTGCAAACAGATTGATACAGACGTGTCATGGAGTTTCGTGAAATTATGTTGTGACGGACATCATATGTGATAATCGAAGAGATGATGCTGTCGCCCTCTAACAAGTATATCTGAAACTTATTTTAAATATGTTGTGTGTCTTTGTTAAATTAGTTTCATTCGCAGAACGTTTGCGTTCATTTAATCCAAACAACTGAATTAGTTTTATTTATTAAATTCGTTGTTGAAATAAAAGCTAATGATTGTTGTTTTCAATAAGTGACCTTTTAAAGAAAGAGTCAAATAGTTCAATGAAATATTTTATCTATTGTGAACGATGTAACCAATAACGCTATTATAAACAGATACCTATTAGTAGGTAAATATTGTGTATATTTAAAAATATATACATAGTAGCGACAGTATTGTTATAAAAAATATTTATCTTTGCAGAGTTTTTAGATAACATTTGTATTACCAATGTGATAATAAAGTGTGTTTGTATTTTTCCCACGCACTTTTATCGCATAAAAATTAATTGAAATTTATGAATTTGAACATTAGTAAGAAGACGTATGTTCTTGCAGCATCTCTTCTTTTGTGTACGTGTAATTTTAAAGTATTTGCTCAAAGCAAAATAGACGGAGAGCATGTTATAGATGAGTTGGTGGTATCTGCTACCCGTATACCTGAGGCAAAGAATAATTCTGCCACATCGGTAACCATCATAAAAGAAAAAGAGATTGTAGAATTGTCTCGTACAATGCCTGATATGCAAGCTATTGTTGGCTTTCTGGCACCAGGTATGGCTCCTACAGGTAATACTACCAGCGAACGTTCCAGCACACTTCGTGGTCGTAGTGTATTAGTGCTTATAGATGGTATCGCACAGTCGACGCCATTGCGTGCTACCAGTAGAGATTTGCGTTCGATAGATCCTACTGCAGTTGAACGTATTGAAATTATTAAAGGTGCTACAGCATTGTATGGAAATGGTGCGAATGGTGGCATCATAAACATTGTAACGAAAAAAAATAAAAATAAAAGGAGTTTTGGTGGACAGTCGTATATCGCTGTACAAGATCATAGTTTCTTCAGTAACAAAACTCAATCGTATGGTTACCGTATCAACCAACAGTTTTATGGAAAAGTAAAGAAGTTCGATTATCTTGTCAATGGTGTAGTAGCACAGACTGGTAGTTCGGTAGATGGCGATGGTGTGTATCTTTCTCCACGTTACGGATTAGGTAACACTCGTACATATAACCTGCTTGCAAAGGCTGGCTATCAATTGAATAGAGATCAAAGAATTGAAGGAATGTACAACTTTTTCAAAACCAATCAAAACAGTATGCTTATTGCATCGGGCGGTAAATATTTGGTAAGTCCGCGTATTGGTGTAAAAGGTGATCTCCCTGCTGCGGCTGTTCCAGAGGGTATGGATTATAATCACAATGCTTATCTACGTTTTACAAATAATCATATCTTTGGAAGAACTAATTTTGAAGCTATATTGCAAGGTCGTATGGTAAGGGTGGTAACCGATTATCGTTTGCACAATGAGAAGAAACCTCGTTGGGAAGGTACATCAGGACAGGCAACCATCGAAGCGAAACAATTTGGTGTGAAAGCGCAGTTCAACACGCCATTTAAATGGAGAAGAGACAATATTTATACACGTCTTGTGTATGGTGCGGACGTTTTGGTAGACTGTACTGCACAGCCATTAGTAGACGGACGTATGTGGGTGCCACGTATGACATCTATTAACTATGCACCATTTATACAAACAAAAACTAATTTTGGCAATATATTGAACTTAAAAGTTGGTGGACGATATGACCATATAGATGTCAATGTTCCTGATTATGAGGTGTTAGCAAATAAGAAAGGTACTCCACGTACAAAGGTAAAAGGTGGTAAACTACCTTACAATAATTTTGCTTTCAATGCAGGTATAACTTTTAATAAAATAAGAGAATTTCAGCCTTTTGTTGCTTTCTCACAAGGGTTTTCTATTTACGATTTAGGTCGTACGTTGCGTGATGCTAAGAGTGATGTGTTAGGTAAGATAGAAACATCGCCCGTATTGACCAACAATTATGAGGTTGGTTTTTATTCTACCTTGAGAAATATCTTTGGTAAAGGATCACATTTGGAAACATCTGGTGCAGCCTTTTACACTTATGCTGCACTTGGTAGCGACCTTGTAGCAAAAGATGGTTTTTGGGTAGTTGACCGTTCTCCACAGAAAGTATATGGTGTAGAATTGTCGGCAGATGCTTATATTAACAAAGTATGGCAGGCTGGTTTTACTTTAGCTTATATGGAAGGACAGAAAAAAGTGAATGGCTCATGGGACAACTATATGAGTGGGCAGTCTATACCACCATTGAAAATTACAGGATATATCTTTTACAGACCAAACAAGCAGCTTTATATCAAGTTGTATGGTATGCATACAGGGTCACGTGATCGTTTTGGTGTGCAGACAGAAGGCAAGAATAAAGGTAAGTATGAAGAGGGAGAGGGTATTGTGAAACCTGTTACTTTGTTTAATCTCAATGCTGGATTGAACCTAAAGAAATTTACATACGCCGTAGGAGTAGAAAACTTACTTAACAGTACCTATTATACAGTACAATCGCAGTTAGTGGCTCGTGATACAGAATATACTCATGGCAATGGAAGAATGATAACATTTTCTATGACTTATAGATTCTAACCGCAGTTGTTGGTTTTATAGGGATATCCTTCAAAAAAGCATTAGTTCTTTTGAGAAGAGATTCAGACAGGCAGCTTTGTTTGATTTTGTACTTATTGTGAGTTCAAAATTTGACAAAGCTGTTTTTTTCTAAAAGCTGGCTTTATAAATTAGCTTTGTCAGATTTTATTTTATATTATTGCTGTTAGGTAAAAGTTTTTGTATCCTAAAATATATTATTTTTATTGTAGTAGCTTAAATCAAAAGCGGTCGTTATAAAAAGAAACTAAATTAGTTTTTGATAACCCGAGTTTGGATAAATATTATGGTTGGTATTTCTTGCAATATATGGGATTCTTATTTTGAATTGGGAGAATAAATATTCTAAAGATTTAAATATATCCTTAATTCCGCAGCATAAATTCTTGTAAGAACTCCAAGTGCCTGAGAAACAAA
>CAMPYS010000054.1 GCA_946998295.1 uncultured Prevotella sp. | reverse complement strand
AAGTCTAGGCTTTGTGCATAAAAAAGAGGATGTGTACATTTTGACACACCCTCATTTTATCTTTATAGACCTTTGCTATATTATAAGTTTATAGCAACGCCTGCAACAATCCATATACCGGGTTGAGGTACATTTCCACAATCAATATATGTTTTATTAAATAAATTATTTGCCTCAATATATGCCTTCCATCTATCTCCATTCCAACTCAACTTACTATCAACAACATTGTAAACTGGATATTTATGATGTACTTCGTTTATATCAATATACTCGCCCATCCTATTTAGTAAGCGGTAACTAACATTTAACTTTAAATTACTCCATATATTTAATGAAACATTTGCAACAAACTTATGCTTCAAATACTCTAAAACATACCTACTTGTTATACCAGCTGACTTTTCTTGATTTTGATTAATGTAAGCATATCCCAGCCCTATTTTTTCTAAGAACTTTTGAGAAGGTATAATATTCAAGAAATTTAAGTCAAGATTAGTTTCTATTCCTGAAGAGTTTATCATACCAAAATTAACACTTTTCCAATATATTTTTCCTTCTTTGTCTCGAGACCCATCAGAAATCCAGTCTATTAAGTTCTTATGATGATTATAATATGCAGCAATCTTTCCACATATATATTTATTATTTAATTTAAGTCCCATCTCTATAGCTTCAAGTTCCTCTGGCTTTAAGTGTTTATCTGCCTTATAACCGCCAACAGAGTAGAATAATTCTGTTACAGAAGGCATACGCAGAGATGTATTATATGAAGCATATAACTTTAAGTTCTCACCTATCCGATAACTCATATCTAAACCAGGATATACTCTCATATTCATATTTGCTTGACTGTTTTTTACAGCTATAAGTCCAGCAGATAGAGTAAATCTATTTAGAATAAGATTATGTTCTATAAAGAATTGTGTATTTGTACGCTGTATTCCATTAGTATACATACGGTTAGTACCATGTATTGCTAAAGGATATTCGAGCTTTTCTCCAAGATTACCACTAACCAAGTCCTCATGTCTTATTTCTGCTCCAAGTGCAGTACGCCCTGCAATCCAATCAAAATAAGCATTAAGATTTATCCCATATATATCAGTTCGATGATAGTTAAAAGGACATTTGTTAGGGGCATTACGGAAGAATTCAAATCTATCCATACCTCTATTCCAATATATAGCAGGACGTATGTGTATTAGTCCTTCCTTGTTTTCAGCTTGGATAGCAGTGAATGCTTTAAAAGTATGCTCAAATTGGTCATCAGATCTTACACTATAGAAAGTATTTGAACCAAAGTTTTTCAAACTTATTCCTGCATGCCAATTAACAGAAAATTGATTATCATTATAATTTCCTTGATAAAAACTTTTTATGGTATTATAATCAGAGTTAAGCCTTCCTGCTTTACTCCTCAAATATCCATCACTTCGTGTGTAAGACGCTGATAGCTGATTATTCCATTTGCCTTGCGCTATATTAGCTCTTAAGCCTGTATTAAAATAGCCAAAAGAGCCGCTTTCCAATCTGGCAGATGCTGATGTTTTTTGTGGCGTTTTAGTAACTATATTTATGGCACCTAAAAGTGAGGAGGTTCCATAAACTCTTGCGGCAGGTCCTTCAAGAACCTCAATACGTTCAATTTCACTAATATCAACAGGAAAATCAAATGCATTATGTGCTGTTTGAGCATCACAAATATTGATACCGTTTAATAGAACTGTTATTTGTTCAGAGTTTCCGCCTCTAATCCCTACATCGGTCAAAGCACCTAAAGGTCCTTTTTGGCGGACATCTACACCTATTGCATATTTCAATAGGTCATTAACACTTTGTACTGGAGCCGCTTGAATCTCCTCACGGCTGAGTACAGTTACCATTCTCGCTTGCTGGCTAACTGTCAGCGGAGCACGAGTGCCTGTTACATTTACCTCATCTAACTGAACCGATTTATTAATGGCTGTAGTATCTACACTTACCTTCATACCATCCATACTGCTGTTATTAGCAGTAGCATGCTGAAGAGTAGCTACACTTAAAACACCAATAATAACCTCTTTCCCCAAAACAGAGAAAAGCGAGTAGTTGTGGTTCGTGAAATGAGTAAACTTCACTACACTGCGCTTGTTAAAATTAGGTTTATACATATAAATTAATTATTTAAAATACGAAACCCTAACTATATCCATTTATTATGAAAAAGTTGGATTTCGAGGTGCAAAATTATATATTTTATAGCTTATAATAAAACAATTTTGCTAATAAAAGTAAATTATAGATTAAGACACAAAATGTAAATTTGTGCACATAGTAAAGAAAAATTGCTCATAACACATAACTCTCGGAACTATTTTTCGCACATTTTATCTTTTACCATAATGCACTTTTCAAAGTAAACAAAGTAAAGCAGTTCATTATCATATTAGTTTTTTTTGTAACTTTGAAACTTAAAAATATATTGCCTATTTTTATTTATGAATGATAACAATACAACTATAAAAGAAAACGAATTAAATACATTAGACAGTAACGAAACAGATATGGATGTTTCTAATAATTATATTCCATCAGATAATACTAATAATTCAGGTGTAAAACATTTATCAGGAATGTATAAAAACTGGTTTTTGGACTATGCCAGTTATGTCATATTAGAGAGGGCTGTTCCTCATGTAGAAGATGGCTTGAAACCTGTTCAACGACGTATACTACATTCTATGAAACGTATGGATGATGGACGTTATAATAAGGTGGCAAACATAGTTGGACATACTATGCAATTTCATCCACATGGAGATGCTTCTATTGCAGATGCTTTAGTACAATTAGGACAAAAAGATTTACTTATAGAAACACAAGGTAACTGGGGGAATATACTTACAGGAGATAGAGCAGCTGCCTCACGATATATAGAAGCAAGATTATCAAAATTCGCTTTAGAAACAGTTTTTAATCCTAAAACGACAGCATGGCAACTATCATACGATGGACGTAATAACGAGCCAATAACACTTCCTGTAAAATTTCCTCTTCTCTTAGCGCAAGGAGCAGAAGGAATAGCTGTAGGACTATCATCTAAAATATTACCACATAACTTTAATGATATATGCAACTGTGCTATAAAATTTTTAAAAAATCAACCTTTCGAACTATTTCCTGATTTTCCAACTGGAGGAAGTATAGATATTTCTAAATACAACGATGGACAGCGAGGAGGTACATTAAAAGTTAGAGCCAAAATAGAAAAAATAGACAATAAAACGCTTGTAATACGTGAAGTGCCATTTACAAAAACAGCATCTTCGTTAATGGAATCGATAACTAAAGCTATTGAAAAAGGGAAATTAAAAATACGTAAAGTTGAAGATATGACAGCTGCAGGAGTGGAAATACAGCTACATTTAGTTCCAGGAACTTCAAGTGATAAAACTATGGATGCGCTTTACGCTTTTACAGATTGTGAAATTTCAATATCACCCAATTGCTGCGTTATTGTAAACAAGAAACCACAATTCTTAACTATTAGCGAAGTTTTAAAACTGTCTGTCAACAGAACTACCGACTTACTTAGAAAAGAATTAGAAATACGCAAAGGAGAATTATTAGAACAACTGTTTTTTAGCTCTTTAGAAAAAATATTTATAGAAGAAAGGATATATAAAGAAAAGAAATTTGAAACAGCAAAATCTATAGATGAAGTAATAAAATTTATTGATATAAAACTTGAACCATATAAACCAAAATTTATTCGTGAAGTAAAGCGAGAGGATATAATACGTTTGTTAGAAATAAAAATGCAGCGAATACTTAAGTTTAATAAGGATAAAGCTGATGAATCAATAAAGAAAATTGAAGAAGAATTAGATAGTATTGAAAAAGACCTTAATGATATGGTGCGTGTAACTATAGACTGGTTTAAACACCTAAAAACAAAATATGGTAAAGATAAACAACGACTAACAGATATAAAGAATTTTGACACGATAATAGCATCAAAAGTTGTAGAAGCAAACGAAAAACTTTATTTCGACAGTAAAGGTGGATTCATTGGAACAGGACTAAAAAAAGCAGAGTTCATAGAAAATTGTTCAAATTTAGACGATGTTATAATATTTTATAGAGATGGTAAATTTAAAGTTGTACACATAGCTGATAAGGTATTTATTGGAAAAAATGTTTTACACGTACAGATATATAAACGTAATGATAAAAGAACCATATATAATATGGTCTATCGTGATGGGCTTAATGGATCTAACTATATAAAACGATTTAATGTACAATCGGTTATAAGAGATAGGGAATACAATTTGACAGAAGGGAAGCCTGGTACACGAGTTTTATATTTTACTTCTAATGCTAATGGCGAAGCAGAGGTTATAAAGATAACACTTGAACTAACTGCTAAGAAACGTCAAAATATTATTTTTGAACGTGACTTTTCAACTATACTTATAAAAAGGAAAGAGGCAAAGGGCAATTTACTAACCCACGATAAAATAAATAGAATATCACTAAAAAGTCACGGACGTTCCACATTAGGAGGAAGAAAAGTTTGGTTTGATAAGGATATAAATCGTATTAACTACGAAGAAAGAGGAGATTTTTTAGGTGAATTTAATGATACTGATAGAGTATTAATCATTTTAAATACAGGTGAATACTATACAACAAATTTTGATTCTTCTAACCACTATGGTGAAAATATACTTACTGTAGAAAAATATGATGAATCAAAAGTATGGACTGCTATCGTTTTAGATGCAGATAATGGTAATTTCCCTTATGCAAAACGTTTCCAAATGGAACGTATACAAAAACCACAAAGCTTTATAGGAAATAATAAATCTAAATTACTGCTACTTACAAAAAATGCCTATCCAAGAATAGAAATAACATACGGTGGAAACGATGCTACAAAATCTCCAGAAACCATAGATATTGAACAATTTGTTGGAATAAAAGGATTTAAGGCAAAAGGAAAAAGAATTACAACACTTCAAATAGAGAATATAAAAGAACTTGAACCAACTTATATCCCTATCAAAGAAAATAAAGAAGAAACAGAAAAAACTGTAAATAATGAAGAAAATCTTGATCCTGATGCTGATAAAAGTGTACAACAAATAAAAGACGAAATGACAGGACAACTAAATTTATTTGATAAACTTTCAAATAAAGATTAAAACAAAACTTGATAATGCCCAAAATACTAAACTTGATTATATTTGCTTTAATAAGTATAGCTACTACGGCACAAGATATTAAAAAGCAAAATAAAATAATCACAAAAGCAAAAATGATAGGTATAGGTACTAATAATAACCTTGATACCTATCTATCTCCTCTAAAATATAAAGGCACTTCTATAAAATTTATTAACTATACTACACGTGAAAATAATAAAAAAATAGAACATCAAATAATTATAAGTGGAGATGTTTCATATACTCATAATAATGCTGAAACAAATAGTAGAATAGGATTTAATACAACTTTTCAATATAATATCAATAAAAAAATTTTATCATTTGCAAACGAAAGTAATAAAATAAAATTTGGTGTAGGTATATTGTCTAATCTTGGTTCGCTCTTAAGCCTTAGAGGAGGTAACAATCCTGCACAACTTTATGCTGATATAAATATACAAGTTGGACTTATATATGAGTATTTATTTAAAATCTCTAAACAAAAATTATTCCTTAGATATGAAATAGCCACGCCTATGTGTGGAATAGCCTTTTCAC
Organism: uncultured Prevotella sp.; assembly: GCA_946998295.1. GTDB lineage: Bacteria > Bacteroidota > Bacteroidia > Bacteroidales > Bacteroidaceae > Prevotella. Next base: position 2,083 of record CAMPYS010000054.1, on the reverse strand, counting down.
CTAACTATGGACAAAGCTATTATGAAATATTCTTAAAAAAAGATTACGATCGTAATATAATACCTACAACGTTCATAAATTCACCCTCGTTAAAGCAAATGCTAACTATTGATATACCTATTAAAAATACAATATTGAGAATAGGATACGTAGGTGATTATAAACAAGTACAAGTTAATAAACTAAAACAATATCAATATAATAACTTACTTTTATTAGGCGTGGTAATGAAATTCTCGATAAACAAGCTAAATCTATAAATAATATAAATATTATGACTTTAAAATCATTAACCTATAATATATATTATATATTGTTACTACTCATAATATCAACATGTGGACTATCATCATGTATAGAAACAGATGATTTTGACAACTCAAGAAAAGGAAATTTAGAAGCATTATGGACTATATTAGATGAACACTACTGCTTTTTCAAACAAAAGAATATAGATTGGAATAAAGTAAAAGCTACATACTTTAAACAGGTTGATGAAGGAATGACAGATAGCCAATTATTTGAAATTATGTCCAATATGCTATCTGAACTAAAAGATGGACACGTAAATCTTTATACCTCTTTTAACTTATCACGTTATTGGGCGTGGCACGAGAATTATCCTAAAAATTTTTCAGAAGAATTAGAACGAAAATACCTAAAAACAAATTATTTAATAGCAAGTGGTATGGATTATTGTATCTTAGATGATAACATTGGCTATATAAGATATAAAAGTTTTTTAAATAATGTAGGGACAGGCAATTTAGATGAAATTCTTTTTTATTTACAACCATGCAAAGGCATTATAATAGATATAAGGAATAATGGTGGAGGTGATTTAACAAATGCAGAAAAATTTGCAGCAAGATTTATTAATTCAGAAACACATGTTGGATACATACAACATAAAATAGGAAAAGGACATAACGAATTTTCAAAAATGAAAGCACAAATATTAAAACCTGCAAAAGGAGTTAGATGGCAAAAAACGGTAATAGTTCTTACTAACCGTAGTGTGTACTCTGCAGCAAATGAGTTTGTAAAATATATGAAATGCTGTCCTAATGCTAAAATAGTTGGAGATAAAACTGGAGGTGGAGCAGGAATGCCTTTTAGTTCAGAACTACCTAATGGCTGGAGTATTAGATTTTCTGCATGTCCAATATATGATAAAAATAAACATTTAACAGAGTTTGGAATAGAACCTGATTACAAAGTAAACTTACTAAAATCTGACTATAATAAAAATAAGGACACTATAATTGAATTTGCCAGAAAATTAATAAGTCAAGAAAAATAATACTAATATATTTATACACATTATTATAGGTTATATATTTATATATCATAATATTATAAATTACAAAAAAAACACTACTAAATAAAAAAAATACCATTGCTCTATAATATAAAACATAAGTTATCTGCTCCGAATTTTGCTGACATACTACTTTGGCCCGCAAAAGGTCAAACAGACATTCTTGCCACAAATAAGGTAACTTATTCGTTATGCTATAATAGAAATAGCTTATAAAAACTATAAGTCTACTGAACGTCCCAGCTATTACAAACTTATGTTACGCTTCGTACATGGTATGATCTGAGAGAGACGTTTAAGGTCAAGGTAATGGTTTACTCAATTTGAGCAGTATTGATAAAAAACATCTTAGCATTTTAAATGAGTTCTCAAATATAATAAAACGATTAAAGTTAACAAACTTACTATTGCCTATTACACATACTTATATTGAGCATGTAAAAGACTTTATAACTATGCATATATCTTATCAGCATATTCTTTATAGACAAAAATATGAATCACTCAAAATCTATGATAAACCTAAATTATCGCATCTAATATTTTAGGCAAATCTTCATCAAGTTTTCCATTATATTCTGTATAAGGAATATCAAATCTTTGTAAAACTTTTGCAAAACGTTTATAACCATTCTCATCCCTACATGCTACCCAACTAACATTTAACTGATCACACTGATTCTTATTTTGCAAAAACAAAGATAACCAAAAGAGGGTGTGTCAAAATGTACACATCCTCTTTTTTATGCACAAAGCCTAGAC
>CAMPYS010000053.1 GCA_946998295.1 uncultured Prevotella sp. | reverse complement strand
AGCTGCCTTTTTTTATTTAAAGCATCTTAGTTAATTTAACTGAGATGCTTTTTTTTTGTATTTATAGAATAGAGCTGCTAATAATATTTTAGGTTTTTCCATTCCGCTTAATATTATCATGATATTGGTTTTGATATTCAAACGATAGTTCTTTACTTTTCTATTATTCTTTTTTTATATAACTTTGCAATGTAATATACAATAAATTATGAGTTTGGAACGGAAATCATTGTTAGGTATGACACTTATCGAGCTTAAATCTGCTGTATCAGATTTAAATATGCCTTCTTATTTAGCTCAACAGATAACCAAATGGATTTATACTCACCATGTAAGTTCTATAGACGAAATGACGGATATATCAAAAACAAATCGTGATATATTAAAAAAACTATACATTGTGGGTTCTCGTCCTAATATCGAAGCCCAGTATTCTATTGATGGTACTATTAAGTATTTATTTCCAACAAGTACTGGTAAATATGTTGAAACAGTATATATACCTGATGGAAACCGTGCAACTCTTTGTGTTTCATCTCAAGTTGGATGTAAAATGAGTTGTTTATTTTGTCAAACAGGTAAACAAGGATTTGAAGGAAATTTAAGTGCAGCGGATATTTTAAACCAAATTTATTCTCTTCCAGAGCGCAAAAAACTTACAAATATAGTATTTATGGGGCAAGGTGAGCCTATGGATAATTACGATAATGTATTAAAGGTAACAAAACTTATGACAGCTGATTACGCATATTCATGGTCTCCAAAGCGAATAACAGTAAGCTCTATAGGTGTAAAAAATAAATTGAAACGATTTCTTGACGAAAGTGATTGTCATGTGGCCATAAGTTTACATTCTCCTTTACCGAACGAACGTGCTGAATTAATGCCTGGAGAACGTAATATGTCAATAGTTGATGTGATAAAATTACTTCATAATTATGATTTTTCTCATCAGCGAAGGTTATCTTTTGAATATATTGTGTTTGAAAACATTAACGATAGTCGTAAGCATGCTAATGCCATAATAAAATTATTAAGTGGACTTAACTGTCGTGTAAATCTTATACGTTTTCATCCTATACCAAATGTTCCTCTTAAAGGTGTTGGCGATAATAAAATGGAAGAGTTTAGAAATTATTTAACTTCTCATGGCATATTTACAACAATTAGGGCAAGTAGAGGACAAGATATTTTTGCAGCATGTGGTCTACTTTCTACAGCAAAGGGTATATATGAATATCGTAGTTAATACATATCATATAGTTGTATTTATAACTTCAATTATTTTTTTTGTTAGTTGTAGTGCTAAGAAATCAAAGCCTCAAAGTTATGGAGCTGCAAATAGTGTGTTTGTGGTTGGTGATACGGATAGCTTAATATACTCTGAATTATCGAAATCTATTATAGGACTTCCACAATCAGAACCAGCATTAGATGTTAAATATATATCTGAAAAGAATCTTGTTATAAATAATTATTTGTATCGAAATATTGTTATTTTAAAATTTGATAGTTTGAAATATAAGCGTATAGCTATATGGCGGAAAGATAACATATATGCTGCTCCACAGACTATATTTTTAATCACTTCTCCGACAAAAAAAGCTTTTAAGTCTCTTGCAAGTAAATACGGTTCATTAATAAGGAATAGCATACAACAAACAGAATTACAATATATTCAAAAAAATATAAAGATATATCATAATGTAGAAGCTGAAAATATTATAAAAAAAGAGTTTAATGTAAATGTGTTTGTACCAAATGATTTAACATTGCTAAAGCGTGGGAAAAATTTTATATGGTTATCTAATAATTCAGCTTCAGCAATGGTAAATATGTGCTTTTATGTTATAAAAAATAAAAATTTTGTTCACCAACGAGATAGCGTTATGAAGATTAATATATTAGGCGAGCAAAATGGTATGTATATGGTAACAAAAAGTGTTTTAGATACTATGTATCAGAAAGGTAAAATATCAAAGGTTTGTGGTCTTTGGGAAATGAGAAATGATGCAATGGGCGGACCATTTATTTCATATTTAAAATACGGTACTAATGTTAAAAATAGGATAATAGTTGGGGAAGCTTTTATTTTTGCTCCGGGCAAGAAAAAACGAGATAAGATGCAACGGCTTGAAGCTGCATTAAAAATGAGTTTTACGAATTAAAAAGTATATATATAAACTATATGGATAATAAAAAAGTGCGTGTAGCTATTACTCAAGGTGATACAAATGGAATAGGATATGAACTTATTTTTAAAACATTTTCGTCTCACGAGATGTTAGAACTTTGTACACCTATTATATATGGTTTACCTAAAGTAGCTGTCTATCATTGTAATGTTTTAGGTTTAGAAGCAAATTTTTCTATAATAAAAGATCTTTCTGAAGTAGAAGATAATAGAATAAATTTAATTCCTATTTTTGATGAAGAGCAGAAAGTTGAAATGGGACATCCTACAGAAGAATCAGGTGTTGCAGGATTGCGAGCTATAGACTATGCTATCAATGATTTTAAAAATGGAGGATTTGATGCTATGGTTCTATCACCTATAGAAAATACAGATGTATTTCAATTTAGTGGTCAAATACAATATATTGAAGATCATTTGTCAATAGACCAAGACAGTCTGTTTATGCTTATAAATAACTTTATGCGAATAGGATTTATAACTCAAAGTATACCTTTAAATACAGTAACAGAAATGATTTCTGCTGAAAAAATATACTTAAAAGGAAAGCAAATGTTTGATTCAATACGCAGTGATTTTCGTATTTCTAATCCACGCATAGCAGTATTATCTATTAATCCTCGAGCTGGCGAGAATGGACATTTGGGAACAGAAGAAAAGGAGCTAATAACTCCCGCTATTGACAAATTAGTTGAGAATGGGATGCAAGTTTTTGGACCTTATGCTGCTGATAAGTTTTTTGGTGGTAATGATTGGGACAAATTCGATGGAATTTTAGCAATGTATTATGATCAAGGCTATATACCATTCCGTTCTTTATCCACTCAAGGCTCAATTGGTTATATGGCAGGAATGCCATTAATAGTAACATTACCTGCAACGTTATATACAAATTATGATGCAGGAAAGGGCATTGTAGATGAACAAAGTATGCGGCAAGCTATATACACCTCAATAGATATATACAGAAATCGTATTACATATAATGAACCTCTTGCTAATCCGTTAGAAAAATTATATAAAGAGCATAAAGACGAAAACGATAAGACACGTTTCTCGCATTATAAACATACTGAATAATATGAAGAAAAGTTATCAAAATATATTTTTTTTTATAGGCTTATTATTATTATTTGATATGGTATTCCAGTTAGATTACCATACCGTATGGATAAATTTACAGCATGCAGGATATTGGTTTATAGCTGTTCTTGTATTATGGTTTTTTTTATATATGTTTAATACCGCATCATGGTTCATAATAATAAAAAATCAAGAAAATAAAAATAAAAGAGAGAATTTACAAAACAGTGAACGAATAAATTTTTGGTGGCTATATAAACTTAGTGTATCAGGATTTGCTTTAAATTATGCAACACCTTGCGGACTAATGGGAGGTGAGCCTTACCGTATAATGGAATTGAAACAAAAGATTGGTGTAGAACGTGCAACATCTTCTGTTTTTCTTTTTGTTATGACACACATTTTTAGTCACTTTTGGTTTTGGCTCTTATCTATACCTTTATTCATATTTACTCAACATGTAAGTCTTTTTATGGCTATTTTATTGTTTATTTGCACTGTAGTATTAGTGTTTGCTATTTGGTTTTTCTTAAATGGATATAAAAAAGGATTTACGGTAAGAATCATAACTTTACTTAAACATCTTCCTTTTTTTATAGGTAAATGGGCTAGTAAATATATTGAAAAGCATCATACTCAGTTAGAAAATATAGACAAACAAATTGCTACTCTTCATAATAACGATAAAAAAACTTTCTTATTTGTTGTACTTATAGAATTAATATGTAGAATATGTAGTGCTTTAGAGATATTATTTATTTTGTTGGTTTTATATCCTTCTGTAAATTATCTAAATTGTATATTGATTATATCATTTACAACACTATTAGCCAATATTTTGTTTTTCATGCCTTTGCAATTAGGTGGTAGAGAAGGTGGTTTTATATTATCCATATCAGGATTGGGATTAACTACAAATGCTGGTGTATTTGTAGCTCTAATAGTTAGAGTAAGAGAAATAATATGGATGGCTATAGGGCTATTACTAATAAAGATTTCAGCTGCTAAAAAATAATGGTATATACATTAACTATATCTACAAGGTGAATTGTTAAACTATATTGAATATAAGTGATATTTGAAACAATTAGTTAAATTTGTCTTCATAATGGATAATAAAGAACTTCAACGTATAAAGCAAAGATATAACATTGTTGGTAATTGCAAGGAGCTTAGTAGAGCTATAGATATAGCCTTACAAGTTGCACATACCGACCTTTCCGTACTTGTAATAGGTGAAAGTGGTGTAGGTAAGGAAATAATACCACGTATTATCCATGATAATTCTCCCCGACGACGTGAAAAATATTTTGCAATAAATTGTGGTTCAATACCAGAGGGTACAATTGATAGTGAGCTTTTTGGGCATGAAAAAGGCTCTTTCACAGGAGCAATTTCAGAAAGTGAAGGATATTTCGGCATAGCAAACAAAGGAACTATATTTTTAGATGAGGTAGGAGAATTGCCAATATCAACACAAGCTAAATTATTACGCGTATTAGAAGCAAAAGAATATATACGTGTTGGTGGTCAAGATATAGAAAAAACAGATGTGCGTGTTGTTGCCGCCACAAATGTTAATATGCAAAAAGCTGTTAGTGAGGGCAAGTTTAGAGAAGATTTGTACTATAGACTTAACACAATACCTATTATCGTGCCACCTTTGAGAGATAGAGGAGATGATATAATTCTTTTATTTAGATTATTTGCTATGCAAATGGCCGAAAAATATCGTCTTCCTAAAGTAACATTGACTGAAAAAGCAAAACAAATATTGCTACAATATAAATGGCCGGGAAATGTAAGACAATTAAAAAATATAACAGAACAAATATCAATACTAAGTAAAGAACGTGAGATTACTCCCGAAATTTTATTACAATTTATACCAAAAGACCCAGAAACAACACAACTTTCCATTATAGAGAAAGGTAGTAATCATAGCTATGAAAGTGAAAGAGATATTCTCTATAAAATACTTTATGAGTTAAGAGGAAATGTAAGTGACTTAAGACGAGATTTTACAAATTTACGAAAGCAAATAAGTGAACTGCGAGAAATAAAGCAAACAAATAATTATAAAGAAATATCTAAAATGTCTTCTGAAACATTACCTGTACCAAGAAAAACACGAGTTGCTGACATTAAGAATCGCGATAATATAGAATTTGCTGATGCAGAGGAAATATCTGACCAAGAATCATTAAATCTTACTGATGTTGAACGACAAATGATCGAACAAGCTTTAGACAAATATAAAGGAAATCGTAAAAACGCAGCAAAAGAATTAGGTATTAGCGACAGAACATTATATAGAAAAATTAAGCAATATGGGATGGATAAAAAATAGTTTAACATTTATATCTATATGTGTACTATTGGTATCTTGTAAGCTTACATATACATTCAATGGAGCAAGTATTGACTATTCAAAAATAAAGACTATTCAAATTTCAGAATTTCCTGTACGTTCTACATACGTTTGGGGACCAATGGGACCGATGTTTAATAACGAATTAAAAGATATATTTGCAAGGCATACAAGATTACACCAAGTAAAACATAATGGAGATTTAAAAATTGAGGGAGAAATTACTCAATACCAACAACGCAATAAAAGTGTTTCCAGTAAAGGAAATTCTGTACAAACCGAATTATCAATAACAGTAAATGTTCGTTTTTCCAATAGAACAAACCATCACGAAGATTTTGAACGACAATTTACAGCAACAGCAAGTTATGAAACAACAAGGAGTTTAAGCTCTGTACAAGAAAAACTTGTTTCGCAAATGATTAAAGACTTAACTGAACAAATATTTAATTCTACAGTTGCTAATTGGTAATAAAAAATAAATCTAATAAAAATAATTTATTACATAAATATTATGAATGTAGCATACCTTATTAAGCATCCTGAAGCTCTTAACTTAAAAACAATTTATGAGTTGCGAAAACTTATAGCTACATACCCATACTATCAACCAGCAAGATTATTATTATTAAAAAACTTATATTTGCTACACGATCCAACCTTTGAACAAGAATTAAAAAATTCTTCTATATTCTTTACTGATAGGAGCATATTATTTGATACATTTGAGTCGGTATATTATCAAAATGAAAAATCGAAAGCAATAATAGAGGACAATAAAAAAGATGAAAACTTAACGGACTCGTTAATTGATAATTATTTAGATCAAGTACCAGAAGATAGTTCTATTGATAAAAATGATAATACACGAAAGCCCAATTCGGTAGATGCAACTATTGATTATGTAGCTTATTTATTAGAAACGGAAAATAGTGAATCGCAAAAACAAACTCCAGAATTAAAAGGACAATCACTTATAGATGATTTTATAAATAAGGAAGGGAAAAAGATAACATTATCAGAAGATACAACAGATGAGTTAGCAGATAATCCACATGAAGAAACAATAGAAACAGAATATTTTACAGAAACATTAGCAAGAATTTATATAAAACAGCAACGATATTCTAAAGCGTTGGAAATAATTAAGAAATTAAATTTGGAATATCCGAAAAAAAATAGTTATTTTGCAAGTCAAATACGATTTTTAGAGAAATTAGTTATAAACAGTAATAATAAAAAATAATACAAAATGTATACACTATTAGTGGCAATTATTCTTATTATAGCACTTGTTATGATAGGAGTAGTTTTAATTCAAGAGTCAAAAGGCGGTGGGCTTGCCTCCAATTTCTCTTCATCTAATTCTATAATGGGAGTTAGAAAGACTACAGATTTCGTTGAAAAAGTTACATGGGGATGTGCTATTTTAATGGTCGTGTTGAGTATAGTATGTGCTTATGTTGCACCAACAGCTACAACAGAACAGAGTGTTATAGAAAAATCTGCAACAGAGGGGAGTGCTACTAATCCAAATAACTTGCCTAATTTTGGAGCAAGTCAACAGCAGCAACAACCTGCTCCTGTTAAAGCACCTACTAAATAAATATTTATAAAAAGTAGGTAATTTATTTGGAAAGAAATTATAAAATAATTAACTTTGCAACCACTTAATAAATATATAAGCTTACTATGGTGGGCGTAGTTCAGTTGGTTAGAGCGTCAGATTGTGGTTCTGAATGTCGTGGGTTCGAGTCCCACCTCCCACCCAAGTAACACAAGCGAAAAGTCTAATAAATAAAGACTTTTCGCTAAATTGTATATCTTTGTTTATGATTACTTGAATTAATACTAAACGGAACAAAGGAAACAAAAGGGCTGAATTCCTTACACGGAGTTCAGCCCTAATTTTATGTTTTAAAAAAGATTTGGCGGGCAGCAATAATAACCAACATGTAGAACTTAAAGTTTTGTTGCTATGTGCATCATTACGATATTAAATTTGCAACTCTATATTATAACTAAATCATACCGTTTTTAAACGGAGCGCAAGAGCTCTTCTGCGATAGCTCTAAATCTGTTTAGTAAAGACCTATCTACCTTTGCTATTAAAGCTTATGAGTAACCTGCAAAAAGCTTTATTGCTTTCTTGTAAAAGCTTTTATTGCTGTCCGGTAAAACTCAAAAGAGCATAAATATCTTCCCCGAAGCCCC
>CAMPYS010000052.1 GCA_946998295.1 uncultured Prevotella sp. | reverse complement strand
CGGGGCTTTGGGGAAGATATTTATGCTCTTTTGAGTTTTACCGGACAGCAATATATATTTATCTAAAGTTGCAGAAATCAGCATCCATGATAACACCAGTATTCCTGCTAGGTAACACGAATAACTAATTGATTGTTTCTTATCTTTCCTTTTTCTTTCACTGATTATATCTTACTACATAACTACTATAAAGGATAAAGCGGTGAAAGAAAAAGGATTAACTTGTAGTAAAGTACTCGAAAATAATGGTACTACGCAGTAACTACATCTGCCTTTCTTCATTCACCGCTTTATTACGGTTAAAAAGGAAATTATATGCTGTTTGTTATTTGCTTGACAATTCTTTGAAGCACGCTTTCATTGTTTACGAGTATGGATGTTGTGCCTGTCATTCCTTTGATAATTTTATACCTGCTATCCGTTACCTTTACCTGTGCCATGAATACGCTGCCTTCTGTCGTTTGTCGGGGTGTATGCGATGTGGCGGTTATCGTACCATAGGCTGTTCCGTAGGTTTCTGCATCGTAGCCCTCAAATTCTATGTTTGCCGTCATTCCTTTTGTTACCCAATTCACATATTTATAGGGAATGTCTATTGTTCCTTGATGTTCGTCTGCCATCTCAATCCTTGCACTGATGGTCTCAGGATAAGGGATAAAGTATGCACCTGTCAGCAGTCCCAATATCACAATGGTGATAATCGTGATACCATAACGAACAATCCTTGATGGTATCTTGCCAATAATATGCCTTACCTTCTCGCTGCGGAGTTCTATCTTATTGTCTACCATAATATTCCTTCCTGCTGTTAGTTGCCCAATTCCAATTGATTCTTCACGAGGTTATAATATGCGCCTCTCTTTGCTGTGAGTGTTTCGTGGTTGCCTGTTTCCACTACTTTACCTTTATCTAATACCACTATCTGGTCGGCATTCTTCACCGTACTTAGTCGGTGTGCCACGATAACTACCGTCTTGCTTTTGTAGAACTCATTAAGATGCTCCACAATCATACGCTCGTTGTTGGCATCGAGCGAGTTGGTAGCTTCGTCAAGGAAGATATAGTCGGGGTTCTTATACACGGCTCTTGCTATCAGGATGCGCTGCCTCTGTCCTTGACTCAAGCCGACGCCATCGCGCCCAATCTTGGTGTTGTATTTTAAAGGCAATCCCATCACATAGTCGTGAATGCAGGCTATCTCGGCAGACTTCTGCAAACGCTCCTTATCTATCTTGCCGTCATCTACGGCAATGTTACGTGCTATCGACTCCGAAAAGATTACTCCATCTTGCATCACCACACCACATTGTCTGCGCCACCACTTCTTGTTGAGCGTATTTACATCTGTTCCGCCAATAGTTATTTGACCTCCCAATACGGGGTAATAGCCTAACATTAGTTTGATGAGCGTGGTCTTTCCGCTACCCGAAGCGCCCACAATGGCTGTTATCTTGCCTTTGGGGATAGTGAGGCTAACATCATCAATGATAGTTTTTAGTGCGTGTGGGTCGTACTTAAAGTTTACGTTTTCAAGGTCTATGCCTTGATTTTCTTCTTTCACAGAAGTTTCCAATTCTTGCTTTCCGTTCTCATCATCCATGCGGTGGATTTCATTGATACGCTCAAGGCTTATCTTTACATCTTGTACGGAGTAGAAGAAACTCATTAACTGCTCAACAGGTGAGTTGAGTTGTCCGATGATATACTGCACGGCAAGCATCATGCCCAGTGTGAGTTGTCCGTGAATAACGGCTGTTGCTGCCACCACGGTGATAACAATGTTTTTCAGTTCGTTGATAAAAATACTGCCTGCCTCTTGTGTCTGTTGTAGTTTCAGCGATTTCATCTGCACCCCAAAAAGGCTGGTTTGTACGTCTTCCCATTCCCAGCGACGGCGTTGTTCGCAATCTTGGAGTTTTATCTCCTGCATGGAGGTGATAAATTAGTAAGTCTTGTTGTTATTGATGGCTTGCTGCTCAAAGAGTTCATAGTCGAGTACCTTTCTGCGTCTGAGAAATAGCGCAAGCCAACCGCCATAGAGCAGACTGCCGAGCATGAAGATGGCAAAGACGAGCCAATTATAGGACAGCAGTACGATGCTGAACACCACGAAGGTGAAGAGCGAGAACACGATGCTGAGCGTTTGCTGTGTTAGGAACGTGTTTACACGGCTGTGGTCGTTCATACGCTGCATCAAATCACCCATCAGCTTGGTATCGAAGAAAGACATGGGCAAGCGTAAGAGTTTGATGAAAAAATCGCTCACCAATGAGATGTTAATGCGCAGCGAGATATGCAGCAGCAGCCAACGACGGATAAAATCAATAGCGGTACGGCTCACCGTAAGCATCAACTGTCCCAAGAGAATCAACCAAATAAAGCCGATGTTTTGGTTTTTAATGCCCACGTCCACGATAGACTGGGTGAGGAAAGGCAGAATAAGCTGTAACAAACTGCCCACGAGCAAACCTAAGACAATCTGCCCGAAGTACTTGCGGTATTGCTTGATGTAATTAAAAAGGAACTTAAATGAGCGTTCCTCTGTTGGCTGTTCATCTGTCTGCTTTTCATAAAAGGTAGGTGTGGGCTCTAAGAACATAGCTATACCCTTTTCCTCACCGCCCGATTGTGTACTAATCCAATGCTTCTTAAACTCTTCAAGCGAGTATTTAACAAGTCCTTTTCCAGGGTCTGCAATGTAAAACGTCTTACCTTTCTTAACCTTATACAGAACCACAAAATGGTTTTGATTCCAATGGAGAATGCAGGGCAGAGAAGAATATGCCAACTTATAGAGACTAATTCTTACACAATCAGTATTAAACCCCAATGACCTAGCAGTGATACTTATGTTCAGCATAGACACTCCCTCATTCGTTACACTACACGTCCTATGCAAAGAGGCTATGGGGTAGTCTTTACCCCAAAAATCACATACGATCTTTAAGCATGTAACACCACATAACATACTGTCATGCTGAATATGAATTTTTATTTTATTCAAAGCGACCTTCTAAATCTTCATTATTATGTCTCTTAGACCTAATACTAATATCTTTGCCAAAATTGTATGACAAGGCAAAAGTAAAAGTAAGCGGATGATAATTATTCCTAAAAATCATATACATACTATCATTAGAGCGAGTATATCCGCTTGTCTTACTTGATAAGATATTATTTATTGCAAATCTCAAATTAAGACTATTCTTCAGACATGAGTAGTTGACGCCACAACTCATGTTGAATGTATCATCGATTTTACCGGTTATTGTTCTTTCATTACCATTATATGAAGCCTTTAAAAAACCAGTCCAAGCCTGCTCCTTATCAAAAATAAATCTTAAATTTGTGAGGTAGAATTGTTCAAACCCCTTTTGACTTCCTGACAGATAAGGTAAACTAGAAGTTGTTTTGGAGATTCCTAAAGAAGCAACAGCAGTTATCTTTACCCATCTCAATTTATAATAATATAAAATTGTTTCGAAGCCAAGAACACTTTCCTTTATAGCATTATTCCATTGAGTTATTGAAATATTCGAAATTGTATCCATCGTTGTAGTTTGGTCAAAGACATTTGATATCCGTGCATAGGTTATATCTGAACTAAGTTCACCACCATTAACTGGTATGCTATTACTAAGTCGAATATTCCACCATGTTGATGGTCTTAGTTCAGGATTTCCTACGGCAATTCCATAACGACTTACGTAATAAGAAAAAGGATTGATATTCCTGATTCCTGGGCGATCTATTGAACTATTCAGACTCAATGCTATATTAGAGCCATTTTCAAAGTTGCAAGATAATCTGACATCGGGAAAGAACTTTCCATAAGATTTAGTTTTCCAGATTTCAGCGTTGGAAACAGACTTTATCTTTGTCTGTTCGTATCTTCCACCAAGAATAAACTCAAAGTTTCCAACTTTCTTGTCCAAACTTAGATAACCGGCATAGATATTCTCTGTATATTTAAAAGCGTCGTTCTGAAGCGGCAGCGTTGTTACATCATAGACAGATGTATTTTTCGTTGTTGAAAGCGTAATTTTCCCACCGCCACTTAACATAATGCCCCATAGGAGTTGCTTTTCAAAGTCAAGTGCGGCACTAAAGCCATTAAGAAGAGAGTTTCCATTGTTTATGAAATTATCATTAGTTTCTATTCCGTCGCTTCTGCTGATATTGGAAAAAAAGTTATAGTAGTTGTGATAGTTGTATCGAAATAAGTCAGCCATCAGACTAACTTTGTCTGTAGAATTCCATTGCCTATCTATGTAGAAACTTGTTGTAAGATTTTCCCTAGGTGTACGAGTGAAAGAATATGAACTGCCCGAATCTACCATATTATTTGCTAAATCATAAGACTCCAAACTATTCCTTCCTCTGTTCTTCTTATAAGTATTTATGTATGAAACAGACAAACCGGCAACCGACATACTGTCAAGATGAAAGTCCATCATTCCTGAAAGATTATATTCATTCTGAAGAGGAGCGAAATACGTCGAACTATATCGTTCCAAATTTGAAAAATGGGTAATATTTGTTTCCTTATAGTCGATCTTCCCATACGTCCATCCTGCACTGAATGCAGCGTCAACCTTGCCCTTACTATAATTCATACTAGAGCGGACTTTATTGGTCCACTTCTTACGATAAGTAACTTCCTCTCCTACATCACCGCCTATGTAATCAATCTTTCTTTTGGTCACAATGTTTAGAATACCATAATTACCTTCTGCGTCATACTTAGAACTGGGCTCCTTTATCACTTCGACCTCGGTCACGTTATAAGCCGGTCGTGATTTCAAGATTGAATAGACCTCGCTTTCAGGAATGTTCTTTAATCTTCCATTAAACATAATCTTCACACTTCCTTTCCCTTGTATATTAATCTTATCACCATCTACAATAAGACCGGGAACTTCTTCTAAAAGATCTATAAGATCGGTTTTTCCTTTGCGTAATGATACCACATTGACAACATACTTCCCAACCTCGTGCTTAATAAACTTTTGGTTGATGATAACCTCTTCAAGTTTTGTTGTATCCCTGAAGGTACTGTCCCTTTCTTGGGCTACACTTAATAATGGTATAAAGAAGAGTAAATAAAGTTGATATAGAACCTTATACATATATCTTCTCTGAGATATTCCGTGGTGCCTTTGCACATCTTGGATCAGGGTAGTCCCATTTTTCATTGCCGTATACTTTTAATATGTTCGTATAACATGTATTCAAATTAGCCTTACATTTGTCAAATATTTCACAATTATGACATGCGCTATGAATAGAATAGTCCTTCTGCTTCATATTTGCTAAATATAAGGCACGTTCAGAGTTCCAAACTTCAGAAATACTATTTTTAGTCAAATCGCCTATTAAGAAATTCTTATTCCAATAAAGTTGTTCACAGATTGTTACTTTACCATCTGGCAAAATAAACATATGAATGCTGTTTGCAGAACAGAGACCTCCAATAAAATCTAAGCTTCCATTCTTAGCCTGAAAAAAGTCTACTTCTCTGCCAGGACTCCAAATTATCTCAAATTTTGCTATAGCTTGCTTTTTTTTACCCATTCTTCTATGGTGGAAATAGATGTACGATCTATTTGAATCTCTTCAAATAATTTTTTTGTATATAAGGATTTAAAGCCAACTCTAATCTCCCAACGCTTCAGTTTATCAAGATTTGATAGAAAAGCATACATTTTTTCTAATTCTTGAATACTATTATTGTATTTAGTTAGAATAGTGGCTATCTGGAAGGGCATAACATCATTAATGTTTATCAAAGACTGCTGCATCTTTCTGACATAATCTGGAATATGACCAACCATTTTATCCAAAATATCTTGTTCTATAGCATCTAATGAGACCTGTAAATTTAGATTAAATTTTGAAAAATCCAAAATGTCTTGTTTTGAAATAGGGTATTTTGATGAAATTACATTCGGATAATAGTTATAATCGTGAAGTTTACTTAAGAGTTGTCTCCAATATGGATATAAGAAAAAATCTCCTCCATCAAGATTAAAAGATGATAATCTTAATTGAGCTGCTTCTTTTATTATACTTTCAACCTTATCAAAAGACAGATCTCTACTCTTTGTTTGACGATCAGCATAACAGTAAATGCAATTGGTGAGACATTTATTACTTAACATGAATGTAACATAAATTGGAGAAACAAACGTTCTTCTTGATCGTAAATTAACTGCCGTATATATAAAATCTTGTGGTAAGTAATTCACGATACGATCATGCATTCTCGTAGCCTTTACTATTATATTTTTGGGAAAGTCATTTTCTACGCCTTGAAAAAAAGTATGAAAGGTTTCTTTATTCTCAACAAAATTCAAAACTAAATTTCTAGTATAATCTAAAGAAAAATCAAAGAAAGCAGCTATGTTATTTACAGCATCATCCAAGGATGAAGGTTTACTGAAAAATGACAACATCATCGCATACACAGGATGAATAAAAGTTATCCAATCTTTATTAACATCTATAGATGAACTCGTTCGATCATGCGAACATAAAATAGTGCGTTTCTCATCATGTTTCAAAATATAATAATGATTAAATACATATTCCATCTTAAATCTTTTTAAATTCCTTTGAGCAAGAAATCTTAATCAAAGGAATTATTAATAATAAGGAAATCATGCTACATGAGACTTGCATATACCATCGCCATAAGTGCAAAGATTGCCTGCCTTCGTAGTATTACTAGAACAAGCTTTCTGATTGCAGGCACTTCCCATGTTACTGCCATTTGATTCTAATGACACACCGCCAAAAACTTCGGAGAGTTCTTTTTGATTGATGGAATCTTCCACCATAGATTTAAATTTTGTCATAACTTTAAATTTTTAAAAATTAATAATAGAATTGGTAGATTCAAAGAGTAAATTTACCAATATATGAACATGAATTTGAGCTTAATTTCAGTTTATAATTCCCTTTAAGATTTGTAGGTAAAACATAATTTGAGACATTCGGGACAATATACATTGTATATACAAGCGTACCATTCTCATCCCAAAGCGTTAAAATATATTTTTCTTTTAAATCTTTGAAAGTCAGAATAGCATTATTTAAAGTTGCAACAATAGGACGAGTTGGCGATCTATATATTGGTTCGTTATGTCCAGGTTTAACAATTTCAACAGTGAGATATATTTCCTGAATATTATCCGCAGAAACATTAATCGGAATAACTAAAAACAATGCAATTACTATAATAATTTTATTCATAGTTGTTTGATTTTGATTATGTTAAAGCAAAATTAATCATTTCGTAAGGATTTAACAAAAAAAATGATTACACATTTTACACTTTCTTAAAGAAAAAGTGTAAAATACAGATTATAATAGACTTGTATCTTAATAGAAAATGGTTTATTGATTACATTTTCCTAATATTTTGGTCAATTCCCTTAGCTCCATCTATACCAAACAGCTTCTTGTTAATAGCGGATCGGATGTTTGTTATACGTTGATTCTTCAAATTTAATAAGGTTGCGATTTCCGAAGGACTAAAGTAAAGACGAACAAGGATGCTAGTTTTTATTTCCTGGCTGGTAAGTGCGTAACTTGCATTATCTATCTTAGTATAGAAATCAGATAGATGTCGTGAAATAATTTCAATGAGATGACGCCACTCTTTTTCCGTTGGCATGTTGGCATGGGCTGCCAAATCATGAAATCTAATCACTATTTGATGAGAAAGCAAAGCCTGCTCTATATCCCATTCCTTTTCCTTTGCCGTATCTTCCTGATAGAACGATAGCTGCTCTTGCAGGTGTATGATCTCTTGCTCTTTCTGCTTTTTGAATCCTTCCATATCATGTCTTAACGCCTGCACATCGCTGGTGGCTTTGCTAAATCTAAATAGCAATGAGGAATATTCTTTGTTGGCAGCCATCTGCTGTGCTTTTCTTTTATCAGACATCTTTTTTCTATGTAAATATCCGATTACCGATATAGCTGATACAAGGAAAAGTATTCCGTATATGACACGTATAAGGTTGTTGTTTTCTTCTTCTTTTTCAGTAGCCTTTCTTTTACTTTCGTTGTAGTTATACAAAGCTTGCGCCCGTGTTATTTCTGTTGCTGACTTCTGAAAATTTGCTGAATCGTTGGAATCGGCAAATAATCGGGCATATTTGGCAATGGAGTCTTTCTCGCCACTTTTCTCGAATACGGACAACAAGCCTTTATATGCAGCTTCTTGATATTCAATTTCATCAAAACCATTCCATAATTTACGATAGAAATATTCCGCAGAATCATTTTTTTCTATCGCTTCGTAATATTTGCCTATATAGAAAAAGAAAGATATTCTTTCTTCTGTTAGTTCTTGTTGCCCATTCAGCACACCCGTGTATTTAATGTATTCGTCTATATGCTTCTTGGCTTCTTTTAATTGATTGTTTTCTATTTATTGCTGTCCGGTAAAACTCAAAAGAGTATAAATATCTTCCCCGAAGCCCCGTA
>CAMPYS010000051.1 GCA_946998295.1 uncultured Prevotella sp. | reverse complement strand
CCAAGTCTTTTCGATTAGAGGGGGCTTACTTTTGAAAAAATAAACCCCGAAGTCCTATTTTACGGGGCTTCGGGGGAGGATATTTATGCTCTTTTGAGTTTTACCGGACAGCAATAAATGAAAATAGATAGGAGCTCTGTCTCACGACTGAACTCCTATTGTTTGTGTATATACAGGTATATCACATAGCTGCCTTGAAGTTTTCATTTGTTGTTTTAATCACTAATTATTGTAAACATAATGAATTATCAAGATACACTAAGGTTATTAAGTTAAAAAATATCTATTCTATTTTTTATTAACATTTATCATATTCTATATGGTAGTTGATAACTGTTTCAATACCTTTTTTCCACAATTCTACAGGCATATTTTCATTAGGAGAGTGGATAGCATTTGTTTCTAAGCCAAATCCCATTAGTACACTCTTTGCACCTAATACTTTTTCAAAAGTAGAAATTATAGGTATGCTACCGCCAATTCTTACTGGTAAAGGTCGTTTACCAAAAACGGTTTTAAATGCTCTCTCTGCAGCTTGATAAGCAGGAAAATCAATAGGGCAAACATATCCATAACCACCATGCAAACACTTAATATCCACTTTTACAGATTTTGGAGCTACTCTATTAAAATAGTCTACTACTAATTGTCCTATCTTCTTATAATCCTGATGTGGTACAAGACGTGAAGAAATTTTTGCATAAGCTTTTGAAGGGATTACTGTTTTAGCTCCATCTCCAGTATAACCTCCCCATATTCCACAAACATCAAATGATGGACGGTATCCTGTACGTTCAATAGTACTGTATCCTTTTTCTCCAAATAATTCTTTTACATTTAATGAGCGTTTATATTCTTCTATATCAAAAGGTATTGAAGCTACTAATTCACGTTCTGTTTTAGATGCTTCTTCAACATCGTCATAGAATCCAGGAAATCTTATTTTACCGTCATCACCTGTAACATCGCCAATTAATTTACAAAGAACATTAGCAGGATTAGCAACAGCACCACCATAGGTACCAGAGTGTAGATCATGGTCAGCACCTGTTACCTCTATTTGCCAGTATGCAAGACCTCTTAAACCTGTTGTAATGGATGGAATATCTTCACCTATAAGAGTCGTGTCAGATACAAGTATAACATCACAGCTTAACAAGTCTTTATGTTCTTCTATAAATGGGCCAAGACTTGATGAACCAATTTCTTCTTCACCTTCAAAAATAAATTTAATATTATGTTTTAGGAGGTTATTTTTATTCATATATTCGAAAGCCTTAGCTTGTATAAAGGATTGACCTTTATCATCATCTGCACCTCTTGCCCAAATCTTTCCATCTTTAATAACAGGCTCAAAAGGCTCTGTTTTCCATAATTCAAAAGGTTCAGCAGGCATTACATCATAATGTCCATATACTAAAATTGTTTTAGCTTTCGGGTCTATTATTTTTTCCCCATAAACCATTGGATTGCCCTTTGAAGGCATAACTTCTGCTCTATCAACACCAGCGGCAATTAGTAGTTCTTTCCATCTGTTAGCACAACGAACCATATCTTCTTTATGTTCAGGTTGAGCACTAACACTTGGTATACGTATTAACGTAAATAACTCTTCTAACATTCTTGTCGCATTTTCTTCTACATAATTTTTTATCATCTTAATTTGAGGTTTTTAAGTATACTTTTTAAATTTTTCCCAATAATTTATGCTACAAAAATACAAATATTTATTTGAAGTGCATAATTATTTAATTTTTATTTATTTCTTAATAAATATATAATACAGATATCAAATAAATTTCATAATTACCATTCCTATTTGGAAAAATACTGCACTAACAATCCATGCTAAAACAGTAGTATAAATAGCTGAAAAAAGTCCCCATTTCCAACTACCTGTTTCACCTTTTACAGCAGCTACAGTTGCTATACAAGGGAAATATAATAGAACAAATAATAGAAAGCTGAAAGCTGTTAAATTTGCTATCGGTTCTGCTTCTTTATAACTTATACCATGTTGAAGTGCCACATCTTGTGTAATTTGCTGTCTAAGGTAATTATATTTTTTTCTATCATTACTATATTTATTATCATTACTAAATGAATCGTTATTAGAATATAGAACCCCCATAGTTGATGCTACAATTTCTTTTGCTCCAACTCCTGCAATCAATCCAACATCTAATTTCCAATTAAATCCTTGAGGTTCAAAAATTGGTTCAACAACTTTACCTATTCGTCCTATATAACTTTGTTCTTGGCGTTCTATACGACTTACTTTGCTTTCATCTTTAGGTACTGGGAAATAACCTAATGCCCAAACTATAATAGAAGCGACTAATATTATTCCCCCCATCTTTTTTAAATATTGTTTTCCTTTTTCCCATGTGTGTCTAATTATCGCTTTCCAAGTTGGGAAGCGATATGGTGGAAGTTCCATAACAAATGGTGCATCATCAGCTTTAACTAATGTTTTTGAAAACACTCTACTTAATATAATTGCAAATAATATACCTATAATGTATAGTGTAAGCATTATATAAGACCTATATACCGCGGAGAAGAAAGTGCCTGTAATCATTATATATATAGGTAGACGAGCAGAGCAGCTCACCATAGGTAGTACCAGCATTGTAATTAGTCTACTTTTTCGGCTTTCAATAGTTCTAGTGGCCATAATTGCAGGAACATTACATCCAAGTCCCATTATTAAAGGTATAAAACTCTTTCCGTGTAGTCCCATGCCATGCATAAGTTTGTCCATTATGAAAGCTGCTCTTGACATATAGCCACAATCTTCCATATATGATATAAAAAAGTATAGTATCAAAATTTGAGGTAAGAACACAATAACTGCACCAACTCCTCCTATTATACCATCTGCAAGCATTGCACGCAGAGGTCCTTCAGGTAGAGCAGTTGCAACAACTTTACCTAGCCAAGCTACCCCATTTTCTAACCAACTTTTAGGATATTCTCCAAGCGTAAAAGTAGTATAGAACATCAGTAATAAAACTAAAAAGAAAACAGGGAAGCCTAAATATTTATTAAGTAGTATTTTGTCTATGATATGAGTTGTATGGTATGTATCATTTTTTGTTCCAGTTACATATCCTATAGATTTCAATGCTCCATTTATAAAACCGTATTTAGCATCCATAATAGCGGTTTCGCAATCTTTTCGAGTTACTTCTAATACTCTTTGCGATAAATTATTAATAATCTCACATATATTTTTGTAGTTAGGAAGTTTTTCGATTATTTTGAATACCTCGCTATCATTTTCTAATAGTTTTATAGATAGATATCTGGTTGAAAATTTGGTATGTAATAATCTGTCCTTAAGTAATTCTCTTTGTATCTTTTTTATTGCTGTTTCTAATTCTTGTCCATAATTTATATGTATATGTGGAAAGAATTGTCTGTAATTTATATTTTGTTTATTTTCATATTGTTTAATCACTAAATCAAATAATTCTTTTACACCTTTCCCAGATTTAAATACTGTAGGAGTTATAGGTACTCGTAATAGTTTACTTAATTTGTCAAAATTAATTACATCACCTCGTTTTTCTGCTTCATCATACATATTAAATGCACAAACAAAAGGTATATGCATATCTATAAGTTGAGTTGTAAGGTATAAATTTCTCTCAAGATTTGATGTATCTATAACATTTATAACTATGTCAGGGGTATTGTCAACTAATTGTTTACGTACATATAATTCTTCAGGACTATATGCAGATAAACTATATGTCCCGGGTAAGTCTACAAGTTCAAATCTATATCCCTTATAATCAGTATAACCATATTTAGCATCTACAGTTACACCTGAATAATTTCCAACACGTTCATGTGCACCTGATGCAAAATTAAATAATGAAGTTTTTCCACAATTAGGATTTCCTACTAAGGCAATATTTATAACATTATTTTTATTACTTTTGTTAACATTTGGGGTTAAAGGTGTGCAATATGTATTATTTAAGTCTTCTGTTCCTGAAATTTCATATTTGTTAGTAGAATTATTTATTATAATATCTTCTTTTATAGGTTTTACTTCTATAAGTTCTGCTTCGCTATGACGTAGACTAACTTCGTATCCCATGATTTGGTATTCAACAGGGTCGTGTAATGGGGCATTAAGTAGTACTTTTACTATTTTATTGTGGATAAATCCCATTTCTATAATACGTTTACGAAAACTACCTTGTCCCTTTATATCAACTATTATGCCTTGTTCTCCTGTTTTTAATTCTGATAATTTCATGATTATTATTTTCTTAGTGGAAATGTTTATTTATAACAACTTAGTTTATCCATTTACTAAACTTAACATAATTAATTTATCTATGTTATTTATTTTGTTTTTATTCAACATTTTGTCATCTTCTGTAAACATATCTTCTAAACTTCTATATTTCTCTTTGTTTTGCCACTTGATAAATAAATCACGTGCAGCAGTTATATTTCCTATTATCCAATTTGTATACCCTAAATTTAGAATATCATCCTCTATATAATTTGTTTCTAATAGTTTCTCATAAATATTTTTAGATTTATGAGGATTACCTGCACATAAATTAGCCCATGCTAATACACGTTTAATGTTACTACTATCTGGATATTTAAAATCTAATTCATAGAGATTATTTAGAGCTTCTTTAATTCGATTAAGCTGTAATAAGCAAATAGCATAATTTATTCGGTATAATTTGTTTTGTTCATTTAAGTTAATTAGTGAATTATATGTAGATAATGCATCGTTATATTTGCCCATTTTCATTGTTAATTGGGCTTTTCCCTTTAATAGCCATTCATTATCAGATATAATTTGTTCTGCATATTCAAACATTTTTAGGGATTCGTCTAATTCATTTTTGTAATATTTAGAGTATCCTCTTAAAATATAATACTTAACATTAGACGAAGAAAAACTGTCTAATATTTTTTCCAGTTTGTTATATTCCTTATGTTTATAAAGAAAGATAGCAAAGCTAATTTTTATTTCTTCAAAATCATTTTGTTTAAATATAGGATTAGTAAGAAATAAAGTTTTATTATCTATTTCGTTACTAAATGGATTAACGAAATCATTAAATTGTGATATTCCTATTTTGAAGAATCTATATAAATCTTGAATGTAATATCGTCTTAATATATTTGATTTATCTGCTAATATATTATCTATTTCTATTCCTATATCAGCACCTGAGCCTATAACCTCCTTAATATCTGATGGAAGTTTATCAAATATAGATGCAATTGCAAATATTAAAGAATATTTATCAGAATTACAAAAAGTGCCTTTATTTAAGAGTATATCGATAAATTTATTAGTATCTATTTTTTTAATTAATTCTTTAACTAATGGATGGTTTGGAGTAAATGGCATAAACCAATTAGGTAAGTAATTAAAGAAAGAAAAATTTTTCATCATCTTGAACCCACCAAAATAAATATCTGATCCTGCTTTTTGCATCTTTATCATTTTTTGGATACTCTTATCCATCTTCTCCATTTTTTGTTCTTCCATGGTTGGGTCAATAATGTTAGATAAATTTTCTTCCTCTTGCTCAATTATACCAAATTTAGTAATATTAGCATTTGAGTTCTTTAAAAGTGTAGGCATAATTTCTTTTTGTATTTTATTTCCATCTTCTTCTGCTATCATTGAGTAGTATATTTGTATTTGAAAGTTTAGTAGTTCTGAATTGAAATCTTTATTTTTTAATAAAGGAGCTAATACAACTTGTTGTTTTTCTGCAAAAATATCATTTTGTTCTAATGATAGTATTATACCTACTAAAGCTCGTTGCCTTACACTTTCTTCATCGGTTGTTATATATATATTGTATAGTGCAATAAATTTATTATGATCGTATACATTAATCAATGCTATAGTTATTGCACTTACTATTAACTGTTGATCAATTGTATCAATAGTAGGGGATGTCAATAATTCAGTATAAAAATCAGAATCCTGTTTTCCCCATTGGTGTGATATAATTACCGAATGGAATAATCTACTAATAAAATCAAAGTGGTTTTTATATATCCTTTCTATGTCTTCTTTTGTATCATTATTTGTATTTAGAGACGCCATTGCTAAATCTGAGACATAGTTTTCAAGTACGTTTTTAATTAAATAAGGACTTGTATTTAAGTTATTAGTATTCTGTAAGGATTTGCTATACGAGTCTCTATTTTTTACTTTCCAGTCTATAAGTAAATTTGCTGAAACTTTATAAAGTTTTTCTACTAATGACGTATAAAGTTTATCTCTATGAGGATCAATAAATCCACGCAAAGTATAATCTTTCATTAGTTGAAAATCATTTACTATAGTTTCATAATCTTCATAACCTATTAGAGATGCTTTATGAAAGTAAATTGTATTTAGAGTATCAATAGCCTTAGATAAATTATTATCTTTTAAATATCTAATAACTTTTAATATTTTTGCTTCAATGTCCACCTTTATTCTTTTAATTTATTATGATGATTTTATGGCATTTATTTTTTGTGCCTTTAGTATATCAACTCTACGAGGAGCAACAATTGTTTTAAATGTTAATTTTGGAAGTCGTTTAACGACATCTTCATCAACATTCATATATTTTACTATTATTTTTCCGTAGTATTTTATTCCATGTTTATTAATTAAGTCTACAGCTTTATTATATGCTTGTTTAAATGCAATTAGTTTTTGATAATTTGTGATATTATCTATAAATACTAATGCCCCAGGATGGAAATCGTCTGTTTTAGAGTCATATATTATTTTTCCTCCATTTTTTATAGCCTTACTTGTTTGTGGTTCAGTACACCAAATAGCATCCATTTCATTATTTAACAACATATCTAAGCGTATAAATACATTATTAATTTGTGATTTATAAACAGAATATTTTGGTTTTGCTTTATCTATAACTTTATCTGTTAGGTAATCAGTTATAGAAAAACGACTCATAGCTATTATTTTATCACTCAAATCAGACAATTTTTTTATTTTACTTTCTTTATTTACTACAAGTTGCCAATTAGCATTTGTTTCAGTAAGATAAATTAAAGGTAAATTAAATTTATGTTTTAGACGTTCGCAACGTATTAGGTCTGTAACACAAGCTTGCACTCTATATCTTAACATTGCTGTATCACAGTCCATTTGTGAAGTAAACAATTTAAGTTTAATATCTACTTTTGCAGTATCGTACAAAATACTATCTTTCAATAAAAATATAGGTAAACAATCAAGAGTTGGTGTTACTCCTACTTTAAACGCATTTTCATTTCGTTCTGTATTAGCTTTTTTTATTTCTTCTGATTTATTATCTCTACTTTGATTCTTACAGCTTGATAACAAACTTATAAGCAAAACTATAAAATACACATAATATTTCATACTTTGCAAAAGTAAATATTAATTTTGTAAAAAAGAAAATTATTATTATATATATTTGTAATATTATGGGTAAGTCAAAGACTGTTTATGTGTGTGATTATTGTGGTTATGAGAGTAGTAAGTGGATGGGGAAATGTCCTAATTGTGGAAATTGGAACTCATTTAAAGAGTTTCGTATACCTTCAGATGTATCAAAAGAAAATATAACAGGACTTTCTGTATCAAAAGTTAATCACAGTGAAGTACTACCATTAAATAAAATAACATCTCACGAAACCAGTAGAATAGATTTACTTGATACCGAACTTAATAGGGTGCTTGGAGGTGGATTAGTAGCAGGCAGTATGGTACTTATAGGGGGAGAGCCTGGTATAGGGAAGAGCACACTAACTCTACAAACATTCTTACAAATTAATAAAAAAGTTCTTTATGTCAGTGGAGAGGAAAGCCCACAACAAATAAAGATGCGAGCAGAACGAATATCAAGTAATATTCCTGATAGCTTTATGATATTATCAGAAACATCTTTAGAGAATATTATTAACAGTATCAAATCTGTTAAACCTGACTTAATAGTTATAGACTCTATACAAACAATTGCTTCTGATACTATTCCAAGTCTTGCAGGTAGCATAACACAGATACGCGAAAGTGCTACTAAATTACTCAAAATTGCTAAAATAAGTAATATACCAATAATACTTATAGGGCATATTACTAAAGAGGGGATGATAGCTGGTCCTAAAGTATTAGAGCATATTGTAGATACTGTACTTCAATTTGAAGGTGACCAACATTATATGTATCGTATACTTCGCAGCATAAAAAATCGTTTTGGTTCAACATCTGAAATTGGTATATATGAAATGATAGATAAAGGGCTTAGACAAGTAAGTAACCCATCTGAATTATTATTAACCGATAAAGGAAGCGATTTGTCTGGTATAGCTATTTCAAGTACAATAGAAGGAAATAGGCCTTTTCTTGTAGAAACACAAGCTCTCGTATCTTCTGCTGCTTATGGTACTCCGCAACGCTCTGCAACAGGATTTGATCAAAGACGATTAAATATGCTTTTAGCAGTATTAGAGAAACGTGTAGGTTTCAAACTTATGCAAAAAGATGTTTTCTTAAATATAGCAGGCGGATTGAAAATAACAGATATGGCTATGGACTTAAGTGTTATTACTGCTGTATTGTCTTCTAATGTTGATACGCCTATTGATTATTCATGGTGTATGGCTGGAGAGGTCGGGCTAAGTGGTGAAGTACGTCCTGTTAGCAGAATAGAGCAACGTATAGCTGAAGCTGAAAAATTAGGTTTTAAAAACATTATTATACCATATAATAATATATATGCTCACGGAACAGGGTTACGAATATCTTACAATACATCATGAAAAAGATTTG
>CAMPYS010000050.1 GCA_946998295.1 uncultured Prevotella sp. | reverse complement strand
TTTGTTTCTCAGGCACTTGGAGTTCTTACAAGAATTTATGCTGCGGAATTAAGGTATTACTTTAATTTGTTAATACACATTATTTTGATTATATTAGCATCATGTTATTATTAATCACAAATAAAATTTTATTATGTATATAATAGAATAATTGGGTAAATACAATAGTATTCTAACAAAGAATATTAATTACTATGAATTACTTTCTCAGGGGTCGGTTTTTAATAAAAGAAACCATCCACTTAGTCTGTTAATATAGAACTATTAACTGTTAATTAAGACTTATTCTAAAACACTTTATAAAACATTATTATAAATATATTAAAAACATATATTCGTTAATATCTAAAATCTTTAGTTTTTACTAATTTTGCAGCGGTAAAAAGTAACTGTAATTATGAAATTTAAAAGGTTCTTTAGTACGGCTGCTATTTTTATAATAGCAGTAATGTCAAACGCACAAAGTACATTTGACTTAAAGCTTTATAATAATCGCAAATATCCAAGTACCAACGGCGATAAATTAGATACTGCAAAAGTAAGAGTATTTCTTCCAATAGCTAGAGAAGCAACAGGACGTGCCATAATAATTTGTCCTGGCGGAGGATATAGTAAATTATCTATGGAAAACGAGGGATATAATTGGGGAGAATTTTTCCAAAATCAAGGCATAGTAGCAGTTGTTTTGAAGTATCGATTACCACATTCTAATCCCGAAGTTCCAATAGATGATGCTCAAGAAGCAATACGTTTAGTAAGGGCCAATTCTTATGCTTGGAAAGTAAATCGTAATGATGTAGGGATAATGGGCTTTTCTGCAGGTGGTCATTTAGCAGCAATTGTTGCTACAACTTCTAAAGGGGATTGTCTTCCTAATTTTCAAATTCTATTTTATCCAGTAATTTCTATGATAGAAGGTTTTGGACATGAAGGCAGTATAAAAAACTTCTTAGGAAAACGTCCCAGTAAGCGTAATCAAAAAAAATATAGTGCTGATTTGAATGTAAGTCGTGTAACACCTAAAGCTTTTATAGCATTAAGCGATGATGATGATACTGTACCTCCAACTAATGGTGTTAACTACTATTTTCAGCTATATCGAAATGATGTACCAGCATCTTTACATGTTTATCCTGGTGGAGGACATGGTTGGGGAAGTAAAATAGGCTTTCGCTATCATGAAGAGATGATTATGGACTTAAAGGCGTGGTTACATAGTTTTTAAAAAATATAATTTTAAGTTCCTTCAATTTATTTTATGAGATTAAAGAAAATTTCAAAGCAAGTTATGTTATTTTTTGAGCATAACTTAACTTTTATTGTGCTAATGTTATTGCTGAATTTTACAGCATTTTTTGATATAACATCATTTGGAAAAGGAATACATCACTTTATATATGTATGTTTCGTTATAACATTTATATCAATAATTATAAATTTAATACCATTAAAGAGATATCAAAATTTAGCCAAGAAGTTTTTTATAGTTTTATCGATAATTGTTTTAATATTCAACCTATATTTTGCCTATTATTATCAGGGTCTACCAGATCAGGCAATTATGGAGGTCTTACTTGCCACAAATAAAGCAGAAAGTATAGGATATATAAAATCCAATTTACTCAATATTTGGTTATATGTAATTGTAATTTTAGGTTTATTTGTTTTTTATGGGATAACAAAGATTGTCAAGCTATTACATAGAAATCATATAATAGTAGTTTGTTTCAGTATATTATTATCATTCTCTGTACCATTTACAATAATAAATTTAATTAAAGATGTAATAAAAAATAAAGATAAGACTATAAATAGTTTAACTCACAAATGTTGTTCAGTAATAACAATATGTGCACAGTTTGTAGAGGCTACAAATAATATGAGGCACTTTGAAGTTATGCTACGTAATGGAAATTCACATCCTAAATTACTCAGCAACAAAAGCTCTATACCATATTTTATATATATATTAGGTGAATCAACTTCACGCCATCATTTAGGGATATATGGTTATCACTTAAATACAACTCCTTATATGGCTTCACTTGAAAAAACAGGAGATTTAATAAAATTTACAGATGTAATTAGTCCTAATGGTCAAACAATGCAGGTTTTAGGAAAACTGTTTACTTTTTATAGGCAAAAAGCTAAAGGAGAATGGTATCAATATGAAGATTTGTTTAGCATTCTTAATACTGCTGGTTATAACACAATATGGCTTTCTAATCAAGAAAGTTCTGGGATATATGGAAATAATGGTCGTGTATATGCTGAAAGATGTAAAGAGCATGCCTTTACCCGTCTACGTGGATCAACAAATAGTTATATAGCAGATCCACTCGATGAAGAACTTTTACCATTATTAGATAAAAGCTTAAAAAGAGCTAAAAAAAAGAATTTTATAGTTTTACACTTAATGGGTACTCATGCTCATTACAACTCACGTTATCCTAAAACATTTAAGGAGTTTAGCCCATCTGTAGAAGTTGGAGAAACTGATAAAATTAAACAAACAAAGGCTGAATATGATACAGCAGTAAGGTATAATGATAGTATTATAAATGAAATAATTAAAAGATTTAAGGATAAGAATGCTATTATTATTTATACTTCTGATCATGGTGAAGATGTAATGGAAATAAATAAGAAAATTGCAGGTCATTCTGATATTGATATTAATAGACGTACTGTAGAAATTCCGATGTTAGTTTATTTAAGTAAAAAATTCCAAGTAGCTTATCCTTCTATAACAAAACGTATCCGTATGTCTGCCAATAGACCTTTTATGACAGATGATATGATTCAAAGTATTTTGGATATTATACAGGTAACAACTAAAGATTATAGACCAGAACTTAGTATTTTCAATCCAGTATTCAATGAAAAAAGAATACGTTATTGTGGTAAAAATATTTATAAAAAATAATAGAATACATTAAATGAAAAATGGATGTGTAAGACATCCATTTTTCATTATTATTTATTTTATTTTCTCATATATATATAACTCATGAATCTCACCAGTATAGCCTTCATTTTTAAATGGACCCTGAGACATACCTAAGATAATTTGTGTTCCACGATTATTGAGAACAACTAAATCATCATTTGTAGGGTCTATAGCTACACCTTCTATTTCACCAGCACGTTTAAAATCAACCATCTCGCGGAATAGTTTAAGTCGTCCTGCTTTTGCGCCACCTGCTATTAAGCCTGTACGGGTAACAACTTTTCCATTCTTTATTTCTACGCTATAAGGATCTTTCTTAACAGGTTCTGTACCATTAACTAAGCCAGTGTATGGAACTTGAGATATATCTGCTATATAAAGATTGTCAGCAATATGGAATGTAGATTCACCATCGTCAGCAGCAAAAATCATTTTACCATCTGCTATAAATATTCCTTGACACCAATAAGGTGTAGGGCGACATTGCATTTTTGTATAGTATTTCCCTGTTTCTAAACTATAACAATAAACATAGCGACTATCAACCCAATCACTCATCCAAACCATATTTTTCTCACGATCAATTGCAAGTCCAGAACATTCTACTTGACCAGACTCTGCACACCATGGTATAGAACGCTTCCATTTTAGAGTTTTTGCATCATATACATCTATTGATATATTATAACCACGTCCATATTCAAACTTTTCGTTTCCTGTATAAATTTCGCCATTATAAATATCTATATCACCAAAGTGATTTGCAAGTTCAGGATTTTTAAACGGTTTTTCATTCTTTAAGATCATATTACCTTGCTTATCATATTTATACAAAGCTCGTGTATCGCTAATGTAATAATAATCCTTATCTATAGCTATACCTTGTCTTCCTGCGACACGCATTACTTTTTTTAGTCTGTACTGTTCCCCAATATGTTGCGCATATGCCTCAATACCTATAAGGCTTATAATTAGAAACATTAATAATTTTTTCATAATAGTACTGTTTTATATGATTTAAAAATTAAATAATCCCATTATTTGTATCTGCTCGCTTGTCTTGTATCCATTAGCAACCTCAACATCTTTAGGATACATAAAATGTCCCCAATTTAACTGAACTTTAGCATTCTTAAATAGTTGGTATGTTACTCCTAACATCATGCGATTGTAGTTTGCGGCAGCTGTAGATTTATTGATGCCATCTTTATACATATCCCAACGTACTAACGGTAAAAACTTCCCAATGTGATAAGCAGCAAGTATATAAGCTGATTTTTCATCAACGTGAGTAATATTTTCTATTTTAGAGCTTACAAGACCAAATTCGGCACGTAAGTCTAATCCTTTAGGATCATTATACCACATTCCTGCAACAAAACGATTCATTGGGTTATATTTGCTACCAGCTTTACCTGTCATACCCTTACCTCCAGATAGAGAATTAGAAGTATATTCTCCATAATTATAAGTAGCTTTGAAATTGAAGTTCCTTATAGGCCTAATAGTTGCACTAATATATATATCTTTTGACATATTCTTATCATCACTGCATGGTAACGAACCGTTAGTTAAGGCTAAATCATAATGAAAATAGCGGAAACCTTTACCTGAGTTTCCAAGGTCTCCCATAAAAATAATACCAAGATCACGTCCATAATCAACAAAATTATATTCATAAGGATTACGGCATGCTATGCGATAAACAATATTAGAGAAGTCTACAGTCTCTAAAGTTGAAGGTGAAATATCATAGTTCTCATATCCTAAGGGGGTGTAGAATTGACCTGCACGTATTTTAAATTCTGGTGCTATCTTCCAAGTAGCAAAAGCATCCATTACTTGCAGATTTTTCTGTCCATTACCATTTTTAGAACCTGATATTCCATTAAATGCTTCAATCTGTAAACGGAAATCAATATTTTTATTAACTCTACCATCCATTAATAATCTCAAACGTTTAGCTTGAAATGAGGAAGTGGAAGTTTTATCGTTATTAGTATAATTCCAACCAGTCTGTAAATATCCTGAGATCTTTGGAAGTTTTGTGAATAAACCTTTACATGATTTTTCACATCTTGAATTACATTCTTGAACTTGTGACGTTTCTTTACTATAACTATATGTGTAATTGTTTTCATCATTAGAATCAGATGATATTGTTCCAAACGAAACAATTGGTACAGCACATAGAACGCAAGTAAACATTAAATTAGTAAGCTTCTTCATACTTTTTAAAATTTTCATTTATGTAAGTAATATGTTTAAAAAAAATGCAAATATAAAAGTATTTCTTCACAAATTATCTATTAATAATATTTTTATAAATTTACTATAATATTTTTAACTTTTATATGCAAAAAATACTTATTTCTATAAATAAAAATCTGTACACATAGGAAATACCTATAGGTGTACAGATTTGTCATACAATATTAATATACAAAAATTACATTCTCATCTTTATACTTTTAAAGCTCGAGTAGCATTTAGTACAGCTAATACCATAACTCCAACATCTGCAAATACAGCTAATCCCATTGATGCAACACCAAAAGTTGCTAATAATAGTATAGCTATTTTTATACCTATTGCAAATATTGCATTTTGACGTGCTATTGATATTGTTCTTCGTGCTATTGTTATTGCTTGAGCTATTTTTGAAGGTTTATCATCCATTAAAACAACATCTGCAGCTTCAATTGCTGCATCTGAGCCGAAACCACCCATGGCTATACCTACATCGGCACGTGCTAATACTGGAGCATCGTTTATGCCATCACCTACAAAAGCTAATGTATCGTTAATATTTGATTTTGACTCTATTAGGTTTTCCAAGTGTTTTACTTTATCAGCTGGTAAAAGTTCAGAATAGTATTTATTAATGTGTAGCTCTTTAGCAACGCTGGCAGCTACTTCTTGCTTATCTCCTGTAAGCATAATTATATTATTAATGCTTAACTTGTCTAACAACGATATAGCATCTTTAGAATCTGTCTTTATGCTATCAGATATTAAAATTTTACCAACGTAATTACCATCTATTGCTACATAAACTACTGTAGAATCAAGATGCTGTTCTTTATCTGATAGTATAAGGTCTATACCTACAGTTTTCATTAAATGTTCATTACCTATTGCTACAGTTTTTCCTTCTATAGTAGCACATAGTCCTTGACCTGCTACTTCTTTTACTTCTTTTACTTCATCTCTATTTATTCCACCAGTATAAGCATTACAAAGTGCGACAGCTATCGGATGAGTAGAATACTGTTCTATATTAGCTACTATGGATAATAGTTCTTCTTTTTCTATACCATTAGGTATAACTTTATTTACAGCAAATTGCCCATGTGTTAAAGTTCCTGTTTTATCTAAAACGATAGTTTTTAGGCGTGCTAAAGATTCCATAAAGCTACCTCCTTTTATTAATATTCCTTTATGACCAGCTCCACCTATACCACAGAAAAATGATAATGGTATTGATATTACTAAAGCACAAGGACAGCTTACTACTAAAAAAGTTAATGCTCTGTAAAGCCATACTTGAAATGCTTCTGCATAAGTTGGATAGTGTGGACAAAAGAAGGGAGGAATAAATGCTATAATAATAGCTAAGATTACTACAATTGGAGTGTATTTTTTGGCAAAACGGCGTATAAATGTTTCACTCTTTGATTTACTTTCCCCTGCTTCTTCTACTAAATGAAGAATTTTGGAAGCTGTAGACTCTTTTGCCAATTTATCTACTATTACTTTTAGAACTCCAGAATTATTAACACAACCGGATATTATTTTATCTCCTTTAGTTACATTTTTAGGGACACTCTCGCCTGTTAAGGCTACAGTATTAAGACTTGATTTGCCTTCTATAACAGTACCATCTGCTGGAATTTTTTCTCCGGGTAGTATTTCTACAGTATCTCCTATTAAAAGTTCATCAGGAGAAACTTCTACTATTTTCCCATTTATAAGTTTATTAGCTTTATCTGGTCTTATATCCATTAAATCGACTATAGACTTCCGACTTTTATCTTCTGCGAAATGCTCAAAATATTCTCCCAATTGAAAAAAGAGCATAACAAAGACAGCTTCTAAGAACTCTGTTTCTGCATGAGGTAAAAAGCCAATACACATTGCACCTATTGTTGCAACACACATTAAGAAGTTTTCATCAAAAGGATCTAATTTTACAATACCTTCAATTGCTTCAATTATTACATCATAACCAATTATTAGATAAGGTACTAAATAGATTAATAATAATTGCCAAGCTGCAAGTTCTAAATTTTTCTCTATAATATAAGCAAAAATAAGTAGAATTGCACTCAATATGATACGAATAAGTTTTATTTTCATATATGTAGTTTTTTATATTACTATTTTTGTTTACAAAGTTATTGAAAGTGTTATGCAACTTGGTTGCAAAGTAAATATTTGCATATAAAAAAAATGACATTGTAGAAAACAAAATCTCATACAATGCCATTCTTATTAATATAGTTATTTTGATTTTTATTTAGAAATATTTTCAATTGGTAAATAATATATTGTAGTTGTAGGTGTATAAAGACCATATGTTATAAAACCTATTAGTCCATCAATAAATGAGGTGTATTTTTTGACCTTGTAATTTTTGTGATTACCTATATACTTTGAATCTTCTATTGATGTATTTTTTACACCAACCAGCCCATAAAGAAATAAATGGTTCTTAACAGTATTTACTTTAACGCTTGGATCATTATTTTTTATTGAACCAACACAAGTTGTAACACTATAACAAGATGATAATGTTATCACTGTAGTAGCTAAAATTAGTAAATTTATAATTTTTACTTTCATATATTTTATCTATACCTGAGTTCCTAATAGGCATTTTATTTCTTTAACTTTAAGAATTGTAGGAACTCTATATCCATCATGATTATAAAAATAGTATTCTCATATAACTATAATAAATATAACAATTCTTTTATAAAACTATCATCATTTAAAATTAGTTTTCAAAGTTATATATATTTTTAGTAATATGAAAATAGAAGTAAAATATTTATACTTGTTTGGTAATATAATTTTAAAGGATATATCTTTCATTATTATAATATTCTATAAAAAGGAAAATATATAACTTTGCAACTATGAAAATAGGAGAACTGGATTTTGGAGAAAAGCCTTTATTTTTGGCACCTATGGAAGATGTTACAGATATAGGTTTTAGAAAAATGTGTAAAAGGTTTGGAGCAAAGATGGTCTATACTGAATTTGTTTCATCAGATGCAATAGTAAGAACCATAAAGTCTACTCTTCATAAAATGATTATTGATGATGAGGAACGACCTGTTGGCATTCAAATTTATGGAAAAGATATAGATTCAATGGTTGAGGCTGCAAAAATAGTTGAATCTGTAAACCCTGATATTATAGACTTAAATTTTGGATGTCCTGTAAAAAAAGTTGCTAATAAAGGTGCTGGGGCAGGTATGCTTAAAAATATACCTCTGTTATTAGATATTACACGTGAAGTGGTTAAAGCTGTAAAGATTCCTGTAACTGTAAAAACTCGTTTAGGATGGGACGAAGACAATTTAATTATTGAAGACCTTGCAGAACAATTACAAGATTGCGGTATAAAAGCTCTTACTATTCATGGTAGAACGCGAAACCAGATGTACACAGGAAAAGCTGACTGGACACTTATAAAGAAAGTTAAAGATAATGATAAAATCCATATACCAATAATAGGCAATGGAGATGTAATATCTATGCCAGATGCTTACGAACATTTCGATAAGTATGATGTCGATGCTATAATGATAGGAAGAGGAACTTTTGGTTGTCCTTGGATATTTTCAGAAAAGGGCCATTTTGAAATAGATAAAGCCAATAAAAAAGTATGGATTAAAGAGAAAGAACTTACCATTAATGAAAAAATTGACGTGTTAGAGGAAATGTTACGAATAAATGTAGAAAATATTGATGAGTACAGAGGAATACTGCATACACGTAGACATCTTGCATCTTCTCCTATATTTAAAGGTATTCCTAATTTTAAAAAGATACGTATAGCAATGCTTCAAACTCGCAAAGTTGAAGAAATAATTGAAATATTAGAAAGCTGTAGAAATTTATTACATTGAAACTTAATTTGTAGATTTTATATGAGGGTGTGTCAAAATGTACACATCCTCTTTTTTATGCACAAAGCCTAGACTT
>CAMPYS010000049.1 GCA_946998295.1 uncultured Prevotella sp. | reverse complement strand
ATGAATTGAACAAAAACGGCATTACCATAGAGCGTATGAAGAACAAGCAGGGCAAGGTATATGGCTTGAAGTTCTCATACGCAGGGCAATCCTTCAAGGCTTCCGAAATCGGCAGGGAGTTCGGCTACCATTCCCTGCAGAAGAACTTTGAAACAACCAACAAGGAAGAATCAAGGAAACCACATCTAACAGTACAAGAGCCGACAGAAAAGAAAGAACAATCTGATACAGGCTACCAACTTGTACCTCCAAGCCGCTCCTCTATCTCACGAGACAATGATACCTCACAAGTGCAGAATCCCATTGGTGCAGTGGCAGACACCATCATTAGTGCAGCCGATGATGTGGTGGAAGGGTTGGGCGATTTGATTACACCATCCGCTCATGGCGATGACTATGCCGAAACTGCATGGCAGCGCAAACTCAGAAACCAAGCTAACAAGAAAAAAAGAGGACGAGGATTATAATCCCATTACAGCGACAAAATCAGCATTACAAAAATGTAGAAAGAAGAATATTTCATCAAAAACGCTTGTTATTTGGTAACAAAGTCTTATCTTTGCAAACAGAATAACAAGCGTTCTTTGTTAGGCAGAAAACAGCGAAGCCAAGTAGCTCGCTCGTTTCCAAATCGTTACCTATTTAGTTTTACAAACAAGGTAACTTCTTTATTTTCAACAAGTTGATTTTTAGATATTATCTTTAAAAGCATTTCATGCGCTTTATATTTTATACATTATGAATATATATTTTGAAGGAATACTACTTGCTTTGTGTACTTTTGTCATAATAGGAGTTTTACACCCTGTTGTAATAAAAACAGAGTATTATTTTGGTACTCGCCCTTGGTGGTTATGGCTTTTAGGTGGTATAGTTGCTTGTGTTTCTGCATTATTTGTGGCAAATACTTTTTGGTCTGCTATTTTAGGTGTAATAGGTGCTTCTCTACTTTGGGGAATAGGTGAATTATTTGAGCAGAAAAAACGAGTTGAACGAGGATGGTTTCCAATGAATCCAAAGAGGAAAAACGAATATTCTCCTATAAAGCGTGATACTATAGGTGATAAATGAAAGTATTTTTAGTTTTAATAGGTAAGACCCACAATGCTATATTAGTTAAATGTATTTCGGACTATGTTAGTCGTTTGAGTCATTATTTATCTTTTTCTATCCTTACACTTCCTGATATTACAAAAGGTCGGCATTTATCTATTTCTGAGCAAAAAGAGCTTGAGGGTAAAAATATTTTAAAAGCTATTAATAATACCTCTTGTGTAGTATTGTTAGACGAACATGGTGAAGAGTTTCGTTCTATAGAGTTTGCTAATTGGTTAGGTAAACGTATGAATTGTGGCAAAAATTTATATTTTGTTGTAGGGGGAGCTTATGGCTTTTCATCTTCAGTTTATTCCCGTGCTGATTTTAAGATTTCTTTATCTAAGATGACTTTTTCTCATGAGTTAATTCGTCTTATTTTTGTAGAACAGCTTTATAGAGCTTGTACAATTCAACGAGGTGAACCCTATCATCATGAATAGATTTGTATATATAAAAAAGTATATAGTCTAATATTTGAACTATATACTTTTTTGTTTTTTTTCCTACAGTTTAATTTTAGGTATTTAAAATAAAGAAAAAATAAACCAGAAATAGTTTTATTAGTAACTTTTGTACTACTTGTTCTCCTCTTTCTGTTTTTTCTGTTTTACCCAACCTTCTTGATGTAGTAGAATACCATTGACTCCTTGAATCATGGTAATGTTTTCTTCGTTGATAAAGTTTGTCACACTCATAGTTTTTTTATTTTATATGTTAATTTTATTTTACATCAAGAATAGCTTTAATAATATTAATTTATAAAAAGAATATTACTATCTGTTGCAAAGATAAAAAAGTAATAATCTATATACAATACCTAAAAATAATGAAATTTAAATTTTTAGGCACAATCCTTCAAATGATAATATTGTATTTGGGAATATTTCTTTTGCCTCTTCAAGTAATAGTTCTTCATTACTATACCTTGCAGAATAATGCCCTAATAGAAGTTGTTTAACTTTAGCCGCTTTTGCAACCATGGCAGCTTCTTTAGCAGTGCTATGAAAATATTTTTCTGCTTTGTTTTTATCTTCATTGTTATATGTGCTTTCGTGATATAGTAGTGTTACGTTTGCAACTTGTTTGTATAAGTTTTCCATATATCTTGTATCAGAGCAATAGGCATAGCTTTTTGGAGTATCTGCAGGAGTTGTTAGTATCGAATTAGGAATTATTTTTCCCTCAGGAGTTTGCCAATTTGCCCCATTTTTTATATTATTAAATTGAGATATTGGTATGTTATAGAAGTCTATAATGCTTCTATTTATATGTGGTAGAGTTGGTTTTTCTTTAAATAGAAAACCGCAACATGGCATTCTGTGTTTTAATGGTATTGTGGTAACGGTAAGACTTTTATCTTCGTATATGGTATTTTTACAAGTTGCATCAATAGGGTGGAAAATAACATCATAAGAGAACCCCTGTCCGAATAGTTGCATAGTATGATAAAAATACTCTTCAAGTTGTTTAGGTGCATATATGTGCAAAGGAGAGGTACGCCCTGTAAGTCCGAAAGTAGAAATCATACCCCATAGTCCGAAACAATGATCCCCATGTAAGTGTGAAATAAAGATAGCTTGTATTTTTGCAAAATGGACTTTTTGTTTTCTTATTTGAATTTGAGTTCCTTCACCGCAATCGACCATAAAAGTTTTACCTCTTAATTCTATAATCTGTGATGCAGGGTTATGTCTTAACGTTGGTATCGCACTTCCACATCCTAATATATTAATTTTAAAAGGCTCCATAGTTTTACTGATTTCTTTTGAAGTCGTATATGCCATTATCATTTTCTAATGATAATGATTCTGCATCGAGTTGAATTATATTAAATGTGTCTTTTGAAAATACGAGCTTTCCATTATATATTTTCCAAGTTGTCCAAGGTTTGCTTGTTTTTATATTAGAAATTACTTCTCCTCCTTCTTTTATTTCTATGTCTTTATCTATACTTTTCCAATTTCCTAACAGTGAAGTTAGGTTAATAGCTTTTTGTAATATTAGTTCTCCGTATTCATTTGTTGCAATAACTGCAAATTTATCCCCATAAATTTTTCCTCCCTTTATAACCTCTGTTGTGTCTTCTGGGTTATTAATACATTCTATAGTATCTCCTCGATCATTTACAAGCATAATAGAATTTATACCCCCTTCTATTAAATTGCCATATATAGTGGAGTCTCCTTTATTTATGGTATCTATATCGTTATATAAAGTTTTAGTAGTTTTTTTATTTGTATTCCTTTTACATCCATATAGTTGACTTATAAATACTATTAATATTAAAATAGGTATAAATTTTTTCATAATTATTTATTTTATATCATGCAATTTAGCTTCATTCCATAATAACTCCATGTCTTCTAAACTCAGTTCCTTTAAATCTTTTCCCTGTTGTTTTGTTTTTTGTTCAACATAGTTAAATCTGTTTATGAACTTTTTATTAGTAAGTTCTAAAGCATTATCAGGGTTTAGTTTATATAGTCGTGCTGCATTTATTATAGAAAATAAAACATCACCTAATTCCATAGTAGAGTTATTATTATCACCTTTTTCAAGTTCTACATGAAGTTCGTTAATCTCTTCTTGAACTTTATTCCAAACATCTTCTCTCTTTTTCCAGTCAAATCCTACACCTCTAACTTTATCTTGTATTCTATAAGCTTTGATGATACTTGGTAGTGACGAGGGGACACCTGAAAGTACAGTTTTGTTACCATCTTTTTCTTTTTGTTTTCTTTGTTCCCAAGAAGATTCAACTTGGCTTGCTGTTTTAGGCTTTTTTATATAAATAGAATTACGATTATTATTTTCTTGCTCCTTATAAATAACTTGTCCTGTGGAAGAAATAGTCATATCTTTATTATCTATTTCCCAACCTGTCCAGTCTATAAAGTCGTGCCGAAACATAAGTTTATCAGCTTGAGAATTACAGATATCTGCAATATCAAAATCATTAGATTCATCACCTAATATGGAGTAGAAGATAATATGTTCTATAAGATCACCTAATTCTTTAGTTATATTTTTTTTATCATTGTTAATAATAGCATCTGATAACTCATAAGTTTCTTCTATAGTATTTGGTCTTAAACTTTGAAAAGTTTGTTTTTTATCCCAAGGGCATTCTTTTCTTAACCTTTCCTGAACATCAAGAAGACGTTTGAAAGCTAATAATTTCTCTTCTTTGGTATGCAATGTTATATAAATATTGTATAAAAGTTATATGAATATTTTACTAATACTTATGCAAAGTTATATTATTTATATGATTTTTCGTAATTTTGTAGCAATTTTTATCGAAATAATAAAACAACATATATAGAAATCTAATTATGGAATTAGCAAGTAAATATGACCCACAAGAAGTTGAGTCTAAATGGTATAAGTATTGGAATGATAATAACCTGTTTAGCTCTAAACCTGATGGACGTGAGCCTTATACAGTAGTTATACCTCCACCTAATGTAACTGGAGTTCTTCACATGGGACACATGCTAAATAATACAATTCAAGATATTCTTGTTCGTCATGCTCGTATGGAGGGGAAAAATGCTTGTTGGGTACCAGGAACTGATCATGCTAGTATTGCTACAGAGGCAAAGGTTGTTGCTAAACTTGCTAAGGAAGGTATAAAGAAGTCTGATTTAACTCGTGACGAATTTTTATCTCATGCGTGGGAATGGACTAATGAACATGGAGGAATAATTTTAAAACAACTTCGTCGTTTAGGGTGTTCATGTGATTGGAAGCGTACAGCTTTCACTATGGATGAAGAACGAAGTAAAAGTGTAATAAAAGTATTTTGTGATCTTTATTCTAAAGGACTTATATATCGTGGTGTACGGATGGTAAACTGGGATCCAACAGCTAAAACGGCATTGTCTGATGAAGAGGTTATATATAAGGAAGAACATTCTAAACTTTATCATTTAAAATATTATGTTGCACCATATGATCAAGTAAAAGTTAAGAATATAGAACTTGGTAATGTTATACATAAAGATAGTAAAGGCTATTATGCTGTAGTTGCAACCACACGTCCTGAAACAATTATGGGAGATACAGCTATGTGTATTAATCCAAAAGACAAAAAAAATACTTGGTTAAAAGGACTTCATGTTATAGTTCCTTTAGTAGGAAGGTGCATTCCAGTTATAGAAGATGAATATGTTGATATTGAGTTTGGAACAGGATGCTTAAAGGTTACACCTGCTCATGATGTTAATGACCATACTTTAGGTATTAAGCATAATTTAGAGACCATTGATATTTTTAATGACGATGGCACTATAGCAGAGATTGCTGGTTTATATGTTGGTAAAGATAGGTTTGAAGTAAGAAAACTTATAGAAATAGATTTATCAGAAGCTGCTTTAATGGAAAAAGTAGAAGACTATACAAATAATGTTGGCTATTCAGAGCGAACAAATGTACCTATTGAACCAAAACTTTCAACTCAATGGTTTCTAAGAATGAAGCATTTTGCAGATTTAGCTTTATCGCCTGTAATGAATGATGAAATAGAATTTTATCCTAAGAAATATAAGAACACTTATCGTCATTGGCTTGAAAATATAAAGGATTGGTGTATAAGTAGACAATTATGGTGGGGACACCGTATTCCCGCTTACTACTTTAAAGATTTAACTGGTAAGACTCAAATTGTTGTAGCTCAAAATCAAGAAGAAGCATTAGATACCGCTAAAAAGATAAATAAATTTATATCTATAGAGGACCTTCAGCAAGAAAGTGATTGTCTTGATACATGGTTCTCAAGTTGGTTATGGCCTATTTCGTTATTTAACGGTATTAATAATCCGAATAATGAGGAAATTAATTATTATTATCCAACAAGCGATTTAGTAACAGGACCAGATATAATCTTTTTTTGGGTAGCACGTATGATAATGGCTGGATATGAGTACAGAGGAACTTTTCCATTTAAACATGTATATTTTACAGGAATTGTACGTGATAAATTAGGCAGGAAGATGAGTAAGAGTCTTGGAAATTCTCCTGATCCATTAGATTTGATAGACCGTTATGGAGCTGATGGAGTTCGTATGGGTATGATGCTTTCTGCACCTGCAGGTAACGATATACTTTTTGATGAATCATTATGTGAACAAGGGCGTAATTTCAATAATAAAATATGGAATGCTTTCAGACTAGTAAAAGGCTGGAAAATAGACGCTATTAAGCAGCCAGAAATAAATAAGATAGCAATACAATGGTTTGAAGCAAAGTTAAAAATTGTATATAAGGAAGTAGAAGCGCAGTTTGCTAGTTATCGTATCTCAGAGGCTTTGATGACAGTATATAAACTGTTTTGGGATGAATTTTCTAGCTGGTATTTGGAAATGATAAAACCAAATTATGGTGAACCTATAGACGAAACGACATATACTGCTACTTTAAAGATATTTGATACCCTTTTGAAGCTATTACATCCATTCATGCCATTTATTACAGAAGAGCTATGGCAACATCTTGTGGACCGTAAACAAGGTGAAAGTATTATGGTAGAGCAATTAAAAATAAAGAATCCGACACTAAAAGAAAAAGAGATTGTAGATGAAATAGAAAATGTTAAGCAGGTAGTTTCAGGTATAAGAACAATACGTAACCAACGAAATATACCAATAAAAACTCGTCTTTCACTTGATGTAATAGGCGATGATAAACTTAAAAACTATCAAGCTATAATAGTTAAAATGGGAAATGTAGATAAGGTAAAGTCTGTAGGAAC
The DNA here is from genome assembly GCA_946998295.1 of uncultured Prevotella sp. Classification (GTDB taxonomy): domain Bacteria; phylum Bacteroidota; class Bacteroidia; order Bacteroidales; family Bacteroidaceae; genus Prevotella. The sequence goes on along the minus strand of CAMPYS010000049.1, from coordinate 2,381 downwards.
TAAGGAGGACAACTCATCTACATTTATGGTTGGTACTTTAGAATATGCAGTTCCATTGGGTTCGTTGATAGATATTGAGTCAGAAATAAAAAGGCTTAATAAGGAACTATCGCATTTAGAAGGATTTTTAAAAGGAGTTAAAGCAAAACTATCAAATGAAAAATTTGTTGCCCATGCTCCTGAAGCTGTTGTTATACGTGAGAGGAAAAAACAGAGTGATGCAGAAGAAAAAATTACTCTTATAAAAACAAGTATTGAAAATTTAAGAAGAAATTAATGTAGAGCGTATGAATCGTTCTTTGCCGAACTGATCTAATTTTGTTCTGATATTTGTATATCCTATATCTTTTAACATGTCTATTATATTATACATATAAATAGGATTTGTTTCGAAATATAGAGTTCCACCATTTACTAAGGAAACTATTCCATAGTTTGCAATAGCTCTATAATATATAAGAGGGTCGTTATCGGGTACAAACAATGCAGAATGAGGTTCGTAATCAAGAACGTTTATATTCATGCTCGTTCTTTCTTTATTACATATATATGGAGGGTTGCTAACAATAGTATTGAAGTATTTTCTAATATGTGGTGGATTGAATATATCAACTAATTTCAAATTTACGTTTACACCTATATTTATGGCATTGTGTCGAGCTACAAATAAGGCTTCAGCTGATAAATCCCAACCTGTAACATCAACATGATGGAGTTTATTCTTTAGACTAATAGCGATACATCCACTACCTGTACCTATATCTAATATGTGGAAATGTGTAGTTGCTTGTTGGAATGGACAATAGGGCTTGTTTAAATCGTTAATAATCCATTGACATAACTCCTCTGTTTCTGGGCGTGGTATTAGAACCCTTTTATCAACAAAAAAATGTTCTCCTAAAAATGTACTTTTTCCTAGAACATATTGTATAGGTTCACCATTTGCAAGACGTTTAATAATATGTTTCAGCTCTGTAATCCTATTAGCAAGTAAATTATCTATACAGTTAGAATAAATATCACTAAGTGTTAAACCATATTTTTCCTCTAACAACATACGTGTAATAGCTTTGGCTTCACTTATAGTATATATTTTTGTGAGTTGCTCATAGAGATTTCTATAATTCATAATCTTGTATATAAGGGAAATGTTTAATGATGCAAAGGTAAAAAAAAGGATATGAAACAAAATTATATTGATGAAAAATATATGGCAAGATGCCTTCAACTAGCAAAGAACGGAAGGTTGTTGGCTAAACCAAATCCAATGGTAGGTGCTGTAATTGTTAGTGAGCATGGAAGAATAATAGGAGAGGGGTACCATATAGAGGCGGGTAAACCACATGCAGAAGTTAATGCTTTTAGTTCTGTGAAAGTTGAAGATGAACATTTACTCAAGAAATCTACGTTATATGTGAGTCTTGAACCATGTTCACATTATGGAAAAACTCCACCATGTGCAGAACTTATCATCAGAAAAAGGGTTAGGCGTGTTGTATGTGGTTGTATAGATCCTTTTGAAAAGGTACAAGGACGTGGTATTATGCAATTACGTGAGGCAGGAATTGAGGTAAAGGTAGGGGTATTAGAAAAGAAATGTTCATATATAAACAGACAATTTTTTATTAGGAATATTTATAAACGTCCTTATATAATATTGAAATGGGCACAGACTCAAAACCATAAGATAGCTTATGAGAACACAAATAAAGATAATTATAAAAGATTATTTATTTCCAATGAATTTACAAAAATGTTGGTACATAAATTAAGGTCAGAAAATGATGCAATATTAATTGGCCGAATAACTGAACAGCTTGAACATCCAAAATTAACTGTTAGAGAGTGGAGTGGAAATAATCCTATTAAATTATTATTATCTTCTGCAAAAAACGATAATTATATTACATTACAATCTATAGCAGATATATTTAAATTAGTAGAATTATCTTCTTTACCTATTTATTCTATTGTAGTAGAGGGAGGTAGAAGTACTTTGAACAGTTTTATTAAAGCTAATTTATGGGATGAGATACGTGTAGAAACAGCTCCTTTTTATATTTCACATGGAATAAATGCACCCCAAATACCATCTGATGCTATATTATATAAAAAGGAATATTGGAATAATTCTATTTCTATTTATTTGAGAAATTATTTGTAATGATTTTATATTTGATGTTATAATATTTTTATAAAAAACATAATGCTATATTTTTGTTATTCCAGCTATTATATCTGTTAAACCTCTTATTATACCAAAAATATATTATGTATTATTGCTGTCCGGTAAAACTCAAAAGAGCATAAATATCTTCCCCGAAGTCCCGTAAAATAGGACTTTTGGGTTAATTTTTTCAAAAGTAAGCCCCCTCTAATCG